>CAZZEV010000005.1:0-31355 GCA_964653305.1 uncultured Cellvibrionaceae bacterium
CGCCTGAACAAGATCTAAAACTGCATCAATAGTGGTTTGTTGGGTATCAAAATTGAGCTCTGTACCCAGAGCATCATAAAAGAAACGCCCTTGTATCTCCGGTGGACCAATACAAGCGACTGAAGGGCGCCCATTGTAATGCGACTTCAAGTATTGAATAGCGCGATCGTCTGACGTAAGCCCCTCTTCGACGAGTTTCCAATGATTAATAAAACCTTTGAGAATGACGGGTTTTTTTTCAGATAAAATACGCTCTTCCAAGACTCCATTGAGACAATCGGTAATAGTATTCGTTTTTGCCGCAATCGATGACATAATTTAATTTTATTAGAATGGATTATGGTTATTCTGACATTATTACTTTTTGCTACTTTTGATATCTGTCAACTTTCTAATGTTTGTTAAAGAAGTTACCACAGCGTAAGCAAGATGCAAAAATCCCATCTTATTCAGCTTTTCTAATTGGTCACCTGTAAGAGCGGTGAGCTTTTCTTCATTAATGGTGTAGTTACCAATTAATTTACGTTTTTCACCGTTATGTAGATCTATTTCGATATCAATTGGTTCGATTAAATCTAGCTCTGAAAACATCTCGAACATAACATCTTGTACGACCATACCTTGATGGATAAGGTTTAAGGTTTTCGCGATGTGTTCTAAATAGGGGCTGTTACCACCATGTTCTAAAAACAGTGGATAACCCTGATCGTGGCTCACTTTGACGTGATCTAAATCGATGTGAATTACAGCCGTTTTACTATTGTCGGAGTCCTGAGATTGAAAGCCGATCAAAAACGGGCCTTTAGTTACAATCGCAGGAATGTAATTAGCGTCCCATCCTGACCCAACTGTAGGGTTTAAAAAAAGATTCTCGTTTTGGCTAAAACCTAAAAGCACGGTGCTGTGGAATTTTTGAGTTTCTGGGTTTTGCTTGAATAGAATGGCGTATTCTTTTTGTAGTTCTACAAACTCTGTTGGGAAAACTAAAACGCTTCCAACATCGTTGCCATATTCGGCACCAAAACGCGTAATCACTTTCAGATTTTGATGCGATACATTATTGAGCAATACATTATTTGTCATTGTCTTTTTCTAGACCTTCAAAAAATAGTTTGACGTTTACTGGATAGGCAATGTGTACAAACCTATCTGCCGAGTGAATAAAAAAGCCGCTTTGCAGCGGCTTTTTTACTTATCAACGATAAGACTTTTAATCAAATACGAAAAGTATTTAATTAGAAGGTATAACGAGCACCCAATTGGTAACGAGCACCCAAGTCATACATATCCCACATCATGGCGTAGTTACGGCCATGTGAACGGCTGTTTTCACCAGTAACGTTCAGACCTTCCAAGGATACGGTAAGAGCTTCGGTAACTTCGTAACTTACGTTAACGTCGATTTGAGAGTAAGCCTCGATGTAACGTGGGTTAGCAGAACCACCACGGTTTGTCTCGTTCAAGTACGTATCACGCCAGTTGTATGCAATACGAGCTTGAAGGCCATCTTTTTCATACATGGCAACCAAGTTTGCGGTATCACTCAAGCCAACCAAAGCGAATTGAGATGTGGTGAAAGAACCTTCGTTATCGAAGCGAATGCCATCCGCACGAACAATTGTGTAGTTCGCTTGAACGCCAAAACCGGTATCACCGAAGAAGTGCTGCACAGCAAATTCAGCACCGTATATCTTCGCATCTCTACCGTTGTTTGGAGTATTGGTGCTGAACATAGTCAGTGGATCTTCATCACGACTCTCGAGATCCCAACCAGGATGGTTAGCTAAGAAGAAGTTTTGAGCATCGGTACCGGTGTAATCAGAACCGCCAAATTGAGCAATCCAATCTGCAGAACCTTTACCGAACTGGTTGTAAACAGCTTGGTTGAAGAGCGTATCATCATTGAGTGCGATTCCTTTAGCTCTCAGTTCTGCCGCTGCCGCTTGTACTCTTGGGCCGTTAGTTGAGTTACGAATGCCCAACAAGGTACGGTTTATACGCTCAGAACCGATAAAGTTCTTAATGTTTTTCTGGAAGATACCACCAGATACGTAACTAGTATCGTCGAAATACCATTCTAACGACATATCGATGTTAGAGGATTCTAAAGGTAATAGACCTGGGTTTGACGCACTTGCTACAGGGTTTGAACCTAAGAAGGTAGAACCACCGCCTGCACCAAAGCCAGATGCTGATACGCCCAAGGCGCCCAAGCCTGCTCTAGCAATAGTTTTACCTACTGAGAAACGGCCAACCATATCGTCAGAGATATGAAGGGTAAAGTCTAAGCTTGGCAACAAGTTGTCATAGCTAGCTTCAGCGGTGGCTAAAGAGGCTGGCTTAGATGAATCTACACGAATAGCAACGTCGTTGTTGTCTTCCCAAACAGTCTTATAAGCAGACGCAAGAGAGCTTGAATCAACGTCAGTTGTTTCGTAACGCAAGCCAGTCAAAATATCGAAAGGCATGGTGCCAAAATCGCCGCCCAACTTGAACTGGAAGTAAGCAGCTGTAGTTTGCTCAACTACAGTGTTATCAGCAGTTTGTCTCAACTTCGCAGGCAAAATGCTTGCATAACGAGGAATCTTCTGCGCTGCTACGTACAAGTCTGCTGCGTTAGCTTTAAAGCCATAACCGCCAGCTTTTGGAGTCCAGTCATCGAACTCGCCTTGAATGTCGAAAGGTTGAACCAAGTTGCCGAACTCACCTGGGTAGCCTGCGTTCCAGTTACCCAATGCAACGTTTTCTGCGGCATAGTTACGTGAGTTAGATTCCATTTCTTTTGATTCAAGGCCGAAATCGAATTGGCTCTTGTCGTCAAATTTATAGGTACCGTCAAATTTAACTTGAGTAACGTTTGCTTTCTGATCAGCTTGACGCAAGTTGAACATAGACGAACTAACGTCAAGGTTGTCAGTTTTACCATTTACACCAGGCTTCACGTAGCCTGCGTTACCACCTTTGCTGTCATCATACTTATTGAGGTAGGTTGGGAATTCTGAACCGTACCACCATTCACGCGCAACAACAGTAGGAGCACCAAGACCCATACGAACTGAACCAGTTCCAAATGGGCCAGTACCACGGCTGTGCATTTCAGAATCGTGTGCATCTAAGCGTAGTGATAGAGCATCGTTAACTTGATATTCCAAGTTGATACCAAAAGAACCCAAGGTATTGGTTTGCTCTCTCCATTGTTGCTCGAAGCCTTCATCAACGCCATCTGGATATGATTCTCTAACATAGATGGGGGTAGCAACAGTTTGGCTATCAAAGGTGATTTCTTGCAGTCTGGAGCCAGTTTGCATCCAGTTACCGGTTTGACCTAAGGCTTCTACGATTTCGTTTTCAGCAAAGGTGTAATCCACAGTACCTTTAAAGTCTTCTGATGGAGCAAATTGAAGAGTCAATTGTGCGTTGTCACGAGTACGTTGAGTATCAGTGAACTCATAACGCAAGTCGTTAGGACGTGCGTATAGCTGACCTTCTTTCGGTGCATTGTTTACTTTAGTGTTAGCGTTGTTCCACATTCTTGCTGGGGCATTGATTGAATCCCAAGTACGAATGTTCCAGTCGTTCACGGTAGCGCCTACGGTACCTGAGTCACGCTCTTGGTGGCTTACGCTCAAACCAACACCGAAAGTAGCATCGCTATTGGCCCAGCTTACAAGGCCAGACAATTCTGGAGTAACGTCATCGCCAACACGGTTGGTAGAATCCATTACGGCTTTTACACCAACGCTACCAACAAAACCATCGCGATCCAGTGGCTTAGCAGTTTTAATGTTAACTGTTGCGCCGATACCACCGGTGGTGATGCCTGCTTTACCAGTTTTGTACACTTCAACGCCAGCTACACCTTCAGAAGCGATGTTAGCGAAGTCAAACGCACGTGAACCGCCGCCGTCACCGTTGAAGGTTGATGCTGCTGGCATGGTACGACCATTCAAGGTCACCATGTTGTTTTCTGCGCCAAAGCCGCGCACGGTGATTTGCGAACCTTCACCGTTTGCACGGCTGATTGACACACCGGTAATACGTTGTAGAGATTCTGCAAGGTTGGTGTCTGGGAATTTACCCATATCTTCTGCGGAAATGGCGTCAACAACACCCGCCGAATCGCGCTTGATATCCATAGCGGCTTGCAAGCTCGCCTTGATACCAGTAATAACGATCTCTTCACCTTCTTCTTGGGCGTAAGCCATTGAACCGGCGGTTAAAGTAATAATTGATGCTACTGCTGCTGTTAGTGGTTTTACTCTGAAGTTTTTTTGGAATGTTTTAAGCATAAGACTATGCCTCCAGTGATTGTTATTAGATTAAAAGCCGCTATTTTTTGTAGTGGCCTTAACGTTCCCTGTTAGCTCCTGTTGGAGCCAACAAGAAGCAAATATCCAAATTGTTTTGTGGGCAATTTACATATTTGCTACTTGAACACCTTCTTCTTTGAGTTAGCGTTCTAAGTTCTTTAAAGAGCCTATTTTTAAATGCTGAAGAGTGGCTCATTTCACGGTGTTGTTTGGTGTAACACGCCTATTCATCGGGCATCTAATGGGCAAGGTGTGATTAGGTTCATATGGTCATTAATACTATAACTAATAAATATGTGTCAACTTGCAAAGCGCCCAATTTGGTGGCTTCTAAGAAAAATAGTAAAAGGCTGCTAGAAGGCTCTCAATCTGTTTTTTACATGTAAATTTTTTTATGGATGAGGCGTTGCGGTCGCAGCTGTGTGCAATGAATGACGCCAAACTTACAAAAAGCGCTGGTAAAAAACGGAGCACCCTAAGGTGCTCAAATGCCCAATGGGCTCCAGTACAAGTAAAAGTTGTGAGCTAAGTAATCAAAATAATCGCGCATCAACAAAACTAGGTTGCTGATAGTTTTAGGCGCGTCCATTAAGTCGAATACGGTTATTTCGACCAAGATGCGACTGCATATTAATCAATAATTTCTTATTGTCAATATAACTATATGAAAATATTAAAATATGATGCGCAGCGGGTGGCGAGCTTTTTGGATGGGCGGATTGAGGGTGGTTTTCTCTAAATAAAAGCACGGGTTCTGTGTGCGGTTTTGATGCTAAGTTACCTTCTTCCTTTGTGTTCAGTGTTTAATTGCAAATCTCAACCACAAAAACCCGATGGTTCCTGCTGTTAATGATGCCAATAAAACTGCAATCTTTGAGGCGGTAATGGCATCGCCGTTACCAGCAAATGCGAGGTTAGTGATAAATATCGACATAGTGAAACCTATGCCGCCCAGCAACCCTGCGCCAAAAATATGTTTCCAATTTAATCCGCTTGGCAGCTTACAAATTCCAATTGTCACTGCAATAAAGCACAGCAACATAATCCCTATAGGCTTGCCCAACAATAACCCACCCATAATGCCAAGGCTGTTTGTACTGGTTAACTCCTGCGCCCAATTTGAGCCAATCACTACGCCAGTGTTCGCCAGTGCAAAAATGGGCAAAATAATAAAGGCAACGGGTTTATGGAGCATATGTTCAAGGCGATGCGAAGGTGATTCTTCATCGTCGGTTTTAGCGGAAAAAGGAATTGCAAAAGCAAGTAATACGCCGGCGATAGTGGCGTGAACACCAGATTTCAACATAAAAAACCACATAAGTGCGCCGCCGATTAAATAGGGCGTTAAAGCCATAACGCGTAACCCTCGATTGAATACAATCAACACGGCGAAGGTGATTGCTGCTGCGATTAAATATACCAATGACACTTTTGCAGTGTAAAAAAGTGCGATCACAATAATTGCACCCAAATCATCCATAACGGCAAGCGCGGTTAAAAAAACTTTAAGTGAGAGTGGAATACGGTTGCCTAATAGCGCGAGTACGCCCAGTGCGAATGCAATATCAGTCGCCATAGGAATGCCAACGCCTGCTTGTGTTTCGGTGCCAGCATTAAAGACAAAATGTATCAGTGCGGGGCAGGCAATGCCTCCTATGGCTGCAATAATTGGCAGGAGTGCATTTTTAAAATCGGATAACTCGCCATTGTAAAGTTCACGCTCAAGCTCTAATCCAATAAATAAAAAGAAAATCGCCATAAGGCCATCGTTAACCCAATGTTCAATACTCATGCCTGCTACATAGGTACTCCAGATGCCTGTGTAGCTTGCACCCAGAATGGAATTTGCAATTGCGAGCGAAAGAATTGTGCAAATAATTAACACTATGCCGCTGGATTTTTTTGATTCCAAAAACGCTGTGAAAGTTTTTGAAAGCTTGTATTGGATGGATTCCATAGTTATCTCATGAATAACAGACTAGATTGTTTAAAAAGAAGAGTTGGGGCCCGCTAAAAAGGCAACTTCTTCTTTTGTGGATATTCTGCCTAGAATAGCGTTTCTATGGGGGTATCGTCCAAATTTTTCAATGATACTCTTGTGTTGCACTGCTGATTCATAGGCATCTGTCAGCCCGCTAGTTTGGTATAGTCTTAGCGACACTTCGTGTATTTTTAAGGATTCGCTGTGCATAAAAGGAAGATAAAGAAAAGTGCGCTCTTGTGGATTTAACGCACTCGCCGCACCTGATGAAATTGCCTCTTGTGCTAGTAAAAGTGCTAGTCCATCACAAGAAAAAGCTAGGGGGCTGTCTCGATACATATTGCGTGAAAATTGATCCAAAATAATAATTTCGGCGAGTCTGCCTTTTGCGCGTGTGCGCCACTCAAAGAGCTCACCATTTTTAGCCGATCGGTGAATGTCAGTAAATTTATCGCGAATTAATTTGTCGAATTCAGCATCCTTAGTCCACCACTGGGACGGGGCTATATCTTCAAACCAAAATTTCAAAATTGTTTGGAAATGAATAGCCTGACTCATAAGCAATCTCACCGGAATAAATACAGAACCCATTATTTGGTACATATATTTTTTAGTGTGTATTTTTTTTAGGGTGTAAGTAAGTGTTCGCCCAAATAAACAACCCTAAAATCATTAATGCATACAGTGGCATTTGCCAGAGCAGTGCTAAACGCAGTGCGGTACCCGGAGGCGTATCGGGAAAGCTGGCGAGCAAACCCGAGAAGCCCAAGCTAAATAAACCATAACCGAGATTAAAGACTAGCCCTTTTACAGAAAGTAGCGTTGCGCGTTTGGAGGAATCTGCCTCTTGGTGCAATACGCGGCTAATGGTAAAACCGAGAAAACCCATGATGGTCATTAAAAACATGGCGGGAATAATGCCGTAGATTGGCCATGCCGGAATTAGTGCGGCTAAGCCTATTAAGGCTCCAGCGGCAACCAAGCCTAAATTGATGAGCATGCTGTAACGATTATTCAAATATTTGGCGATGCTCGGTACAAACCAACTGACTATGCCGAACGCTGCGCCGAGAAAACCGTAAGTCCATTCGGGTAAATTAATTAAGCGAAAGTAGCTGCTATTGATGGTGGCGAAGTTACGCACAATGGCGTCAATGCACACGCCAATTAATATCGCCACTAAAATGGTGCGATGCGAAAAAGCCCAGCGCGCTGTACGGAGTGTAAGTTGAATTGTATTTCTGAGTGTGGAGCCTGCCGCTGCTTGAATAGGTTCTTGCATGCGCAAACAAATAAATAAACACACCAAGGCTTGGCACAGCACTAAAGCGACGGGCAGCCTATGTACAATATTAGCGGAGAGCTGGAAACTAGCAGGTAGAATTGCATTGATGATCTGTGGGTCATAGAGCAGGCCGCCTACAATCATCGCTATTACAAAGCCTACTGAACGCCAGCGCATGGTGGTGGCTAACAATTTATCCCATGCGTGTGCGCGCCCTTCGCTGGGCAGGGAATCATAAGCCAGTGCCTCATCGGCACCGCTTGCGCAGGCTTCAGAAAGGCCAGAAAAAATTCGGTTTATAACGCAAAGCAATAGCAAAAGTGCGCCGCCATCACGCGGTGCAAGTAGCAGGCACAGCATTTCTATAATCATAAGGGCAGATGCTGCAATTAATAGCTTGCGTCGCCCTATGGTATCGGCCAATGCGCCGGAGGGTACTTCAAAGAGAAAGATGGTTGCCGCCCAAATTAAATTGAGCAATACAAATTGATCTAAGCTAAGCCCAAGATCAATAAATAAAATCGCCAAAACTGGATAGTAAGCGCGCGCGGTAAAAAATACCGAAAAGATAATAAAGCGATTGGCGTTTTGGGATAAATCTGGTTTCATGGTATGCGCCTGATTTAAATTTTTTAATAAGTTTACTCTAGACTAAAACTACAAAAATAACGCCATTCTTGCCTATGAGCTGCAGATACATGTATAACCTAATTTATACGCGAAAAACGCTGATTCAGCATGGTTTTTTATGGGTGATGATGCTTGGCTTGTTCAGTTGCACTCATTCGCAGCGTCACTATGACAATTCTATTGTGCGCTATCGTATTCTGTTTGAAGATAATGTTGTGGGGCATATCACGCTAGAGCAACAAGCGTTGCCCAATCTGCATCGTACAGTGGAAACCTTGGAGTTGCGCACGCAATTTCGTGGTATGAGCGTCGTGGAAAATAGCGTTACCGAAATTCATGAAGAAGATTTGCAGGGTAGAGCGTTACGTTTTTTAAAACATATTAAAATCCCTCATGCTGAGCGTTCCATTTTTGGCGACATTCACGGTAACCAGCTCATGTTGCGCGATAGGCGTGGGGACCAAGAGCAGAATCTGCAAATCACTATCCCCGATAATTTTTTACTCCATACCGGCCTTCGCCAACAATTGCATATTGCTGCACAAACAACTCGATCGCTAGCCTATATGGAGTGGAATTATGACGAACAAAAATTTACGCCAGTACAGGTGCAATTAATTGAAGATAAAAGCACTGCAGCATGGCGTTTTATTCAAACGAGCGAAAAGAATTCGGCAAGCCTGATCCGCGAACAAAGGGTGGATCAAGAATTTTTACCTATGCAAGCGAGCTTTGACTATTTTGGTAAGCATTTGTTATTGGTGCGTTGTGCCGATCAATGTCTGAGTGATACTGTGGTTTCGCTAAAACCGCTGGATCAGCAAATGCTGAGTTCGCCCTATAAAATTACTGATTCGGCATTAAGTGGGCATATTCGCTACACCATTAAAATGGCCGCAGGCCGTGCACCGCAAACCACTAGCGAACAAAGTGTGCGAGCAACTGAAGCAGGGTGGGTTGTTGATGTCTGCGCACAATGCAAACCAAAACAAAATAATGAGAGTTATGATCTTGCGCACTATTTAACGGCAAACACTTGGTTAGAAGCTAAGGATTCACGCTTAATAGCGGCCGTTGCAAAGGCTGTGAAAAAAGATGATTCGCCTGCAATAAAAATGAAAAAACTGGCATTGCTTACACGTAAACGTTTAGAAAATAATCCGCATTTTTCGGGCTATGCGACTGCATTGCAAGCTTACCAAAGTCGCAGTGGTGATTGTACTGAGTACGCGGTCTTGTTAGCCGCGCTGGGGCGTGCAGCGCAGGTGCCAACCCGTGTGGTTTTTGGTTTAAGTTATTCGCGCGAAAAATTTCATGGTAAGGCGAATGTCTTTGCGCCCCATGCATGGGTACAAGCTTGGGTGGATGGCGCTTGGCGCAGTTACGATGCGGCTTTTGAATATTTTGATGCGGGCCATATTGCGCTGCAAGTGAGCGATGGCAATCAAGAAGATTTTAATGCGATGTTTGAAAATTTTAACGAAATGAAAATAGAGTCCATGCAACAAATTATTAAGCCAAAGATGAAGGCTGAATAAGATTAAGAAAGAAATTATTCTGTTGCTTTTGTTTTGGCCTCATCTTCTTCAACCACTGGAATGAGTTTTATAGTGTCTTCTATATTGACGTGCTTTGTATCATGAATATCTTTTTTATCGCTTTGTTTTGATTTATTGGGCGCTTTAATGCCGCCTACTAAAATCATATCCTCAACACTTTCATCCAAGTTGTCGCCTACTTGCGCCGCGACGGGTAGGGCCAAGCCAGTCGCACTCACCATAAATAAACCTGCTACTGCACCATGCTTTAAATTTTTGAGGCTGGCCTTCACTTTGTAAGATACACACACCTTCCCGCTGCACTGGTTTAAAAATTCTTGCCGCTCAGTATTATCCATTGCGCTTAAATCATGAACCTCACGTTTGCAGGCAGAACAATTGAAGTTGCCTTGTTCTGGCAGCTGTAGGGATTTTAACGGGCAGGGAGAATCAATGCGGGGAAACATACATGGCTCCATAGGGTGCTGGATATTAGCAAGAGCCAAAACGATAGCACAACTTGTGTGCAAAACAGAATGTTTCTTCAGTACGACCGCTTGCTAGCACTGTGTACGCTGCCGCACGGTGACATCTGGGGCTTAGGCTTATGCTTAAAGCAGATTAAACAAATCTGTTTTTATTTGTCTGCGCCGCTCAAGGCATTCTGCTGGACGGGTGTGGTAATAGTCGAACTCATTAAAAGGGCATCCTATGACACTCTCTCTTTCAAATCCTTCTATTTTTAAATTCTCAGCGTTGAAAACCTTTATCGTATTAGCTGCACTTATAGGTTCATTAACTTTAACGGGTTGTGAGCGTAAAGAAACTGTATTAGTACCTGTGCCTGGTCCAGCGGGTGCAACAGGGGCAACCGGTTCTGCTGGTAACGATGGCGCGCGCGGTACCCAAGGCAACACTGGAAACACAGGTGAGACTGGCAGCACTGGTGCAACGGGTGATACGGGGAACACAGGTAATCAAGGCAATACCGGTAATACTGGCGACACAGGCGCAGTGGGTGATACAGGTGCCACTGGTGATACTGGAGCAACCGGTGATACAGGTACTGCAGGTGATGATGGTAAGAAGGGCGACACCGTTATTATTGTTCCTAAATAAGTAGCTGGGTAAGTAACTCAAAAATTTGCACTCATATGTTTACGCCGTTCACCAATGAGCGGCGTAAATGTTTCAGGGCTGCTAAATAGGGCGCGAAGAAGTTTTTGCTGCTTTTGAAATTGAAACAATGTTATTTGTAAGGATCGACCAATGGATATCATCATTAATCTTATTGTTTATTTAGTCGTCTTTGGACTGATTTGGTGGCTGGTTAGTATGTTGCCGTTACCAGCGCCCGTAGGTAAAATTATTCAAATTCTGTTTATTATTTTGCTCA
Source organism: uncultured Cellvibrionaceae bacterium (assembly GCA_964653305.1). GTDB lineage: Bacteria > Pseudomonadota > Gammaproteobacteria > Pseudomonadales > Cellvibrionaceae > Cellvibrio. The sequence continues at coordinate 11,141 of CAZZEV010000005.1, forward strand.
TTATTATCATTTTATCTTTTGCTGGAATTCTTCCTGCTACGCAGTTGCCGAGGATTAGGTTGTAGATCTACTCAATAATGGAAATCTACTCTTAATAAGTTTTCATTGCGTATTTGATAAAGAAATTTTATTTTAGAATTTCTTCCATTGCCCAACTGCTTTGCAATGAGCTGGTTCCAGTAGAGGGATGAATGCCATTGTATAGTAGTGCATGGCGCAAATTTTCTACATGCGGAATTTGCACATGGTGTGGGTTTTCAATTTGGATGATTTCCTCCTTGTCGACACTGACTATACGTATGGGCTTTTCATCGAAGACCGAAAAAATAATTTTTCCTTGGCTGCCAAATATTTCCGCGCAATCAGTATTTTCGCTGCAACCAAAATTCCAAAAGCCGCTACCGGTAATGCCATTTTTAAACATCCAATTTGCGGATACTGCATCAAACGCAGAATATAAACCTTGTTGATTGGTTGCAAGGCCGTTAACCGTTTCATAGTCGCCAAAATAAAACGCAAATAAATCCAAGCCGTGACTGGCAAGGTCATCAAAATAACCGCCGCGCGCAATAACTTTGTCGGTACGCCAATTGTATTCGCCTGATTTATCCCACGCATTAATGGCTTTTTGTAACTGCCAACTAATATGCCGCACTTCGCCAATAGCGCCGCTCTCAATAAGTTGTTGTACTTTTTTAAAACGCGGTAAGCTTCTTCTGTAATAGGCGACGAAAAGCGGAAGTTCTTTTTCTGCAAAGGCCGCTACAATTGTGCAGCAATCGGCATGGCTAGGTGCAAGGGGTTTTTCTATACAGCAGGGTTTATTGGCGGCTGCCACCATAAGTGCATATTCTTTGTGGCTATCGGGCGGCGTTGCAATATAAACCGCATCTACCTCTGGGTCATTAATTAGGCTTAGTGCGTCGCTGTAAAATTTCAGCACGCTGTGTCGTTGGGCATAATCTTGCGCTTTAGCGCGGTCGCGGCGCATAACCGCCAATAATTCAAAACCGGTAGTTTTTTGATAGGCCGGCCCGCTTTTAACTTCGGTTACATTGCCGCAGCCAATGATGCCCCAGCGGATAATACTTTTATGGGCGATTGAATTGTTCATGACAGCCTCTTGCTTGAATATGACTTATTTATTCTAACACTCTGAGGCTTTTCAATTTATTGCCTTCAATTAAAAAGTTCAGACCATAAGTATTCGGTTTCACCTATTTGCTATTGGCTAAAGCGCATTAATATTCTCTAGATAAAGTTCTGCCTGGGCTAATGTTTTTTCTCGCTCTTGAGTAGTCATTTTTCCCCAAAGGCGATAGGTCATAGCGATACGAGGGTTTTTGGATAAGCGCTCAGAGTGACGAGCATGGAAGTGCCAATAAAGGCTATTGAATGGACAGGCTTTTTCGCCGTGGCGAAGCTTGTGTTGGTAGTGGCAATTTTTACAGTAGTCACTCATTTTATTAATGTAACTGGCAGAACCCGCATAGGGTTTGCTGCCCAGTATTCCGCCATCGGCGTATTGACTCATGCCGCGCGTATTAGGCATTTCAACCCATTCAAAAGCATCAACATAAATTCCCAGATACCATGCATCCACTTCATCGGGCGCGCAACCTGCTAATAATGCAAAGTTGCCTGTCACCATCAGGCGTTGAATATGATGCGCGTAGCCGGTATTAAGAGATTGGCTAATTGCGTGATGCAAACAATTCATTTTTGTAGCGCCATCCCAATACCAGCTCGGAAGAGGGCGCTCGTGCCGCAATACATTTAATTGTGAGTACGTTGGCATGCGTGCCCAATAGACGGCGCGCACAAATTCACGCCAACCTAAAATTTGCCGTACAAAACCTTCGGTTGTTGCAATGCTGACGCGGCCCGCATTGAATTCATTAATCGCTGCTTGAATAACTTCCATGGGGTGAAGCAATTTAATATTGAGCGCAAACGAAATTCCCGCATGAAATAGTTTTGTTGATGCTATGGTCATTGCATCCTGAAACTCTCCAAAGTCAGGTAGTGCATGAGCGATGAAATGCGCAAGCCATGCCTTCGCCTGCGAGCGGGTAATTGGCCATGGGAAATCTTCAGCTTGTGACTTACCAAGGGTTCTTACATTGCAGCTTTGAATTTCATGCCACAACTCACTAAGATCCTCAGAAAGTTTATACCACTCGGGTAAGTGAGGTTTGCCGTTCCAGCGTTTGCGATTCTCTTGATCATAATTCCACCGTCCTCCGAGCGGCTGATTTTTTTCATCCACTAAAATCTGATACTGCTTGCGCAAGTCGCGATAGAAAAACTCCATGCGCTGAACCTTAACGGCAAATTGCTGGCTAATCGCCGTTCTATTTGCCAAAAAATGTTCGCTATCAACAACGCGTATATCCACGCCTAGCAATTCAGGGGCTTTTAGGAGTAGTGATTCCAATCGATACTCATCAGCTTGTTGTCGCTCAATATACGTAATACCAAACTGTGAAATGAGTTGGCGCAGGTTGCCGATGAAATCTTGCTGATTGTCCGCGTCGCTCAAACGAATGTAATGAACTTTCAGCCCCGCACTCTCCAAGGCATTCGCAAAGCCGCGCATAGCGGCAAAAATCCCCAGGACTTTCTGCGCATGGTGTACTACGTAGTCTGTTTCGCTACGCACTTCCATTAATACATAAATCACATCGCTGGATGTGCTTCGTTCAGGTTCGCGAAACCAACTGTGATTTATGTTGAGTTGATCTCCCAGTATTAAACGTAATCGGCGCATGGTTTTCCTGATTTTGCTTTGTTGCGAGAACAGCGTTCACTGCAGTAAATAACCTCTTGCCAATTCTTTTCCCATTTTTTGCGCCATACAAATAAGCGTAAACATATGGGGCACATTTTTTGGGGTAGGTAAAGTTTGTGATGCACCATAATGACAGCGCTAGCGCTTGTATTGCGTTGGGCAGTAGCCGCGGCTAACAGCAGGGTCGCGCAGCGCAAGGTGTTTGGTTTTTCGGTTATGCACACGCTCACGCCACAAACGAAATGAGCGTGCTTTCAATTGGCTGCGCATAATAAGAATTACAGATGCTTCTGCAATTCCAAAACAGGCTTGAATCGCCTCAAACGGCGTGCGATCTTCCCATGCCATTTCAATGATTCGGGAGATGTCTGCTTCAGAAAAATCGAGTGAGGTGTTTTTCATTGGTAGATGACTGTGTTTAGGAAGATTTTTTACGCTAACCATTTCATACGAAAAAGAGCATGCTTTGGATCAAGTTGCCTGAGAATGCTGGGGGAAATAAAGCATGTGTGATCTTAGTCTAAATAGTTGACGTAATTACTTAGCAATTGAGTTAAGAAACAGGAGATTGTTGTAATGAGTGATACTACTCGCGCTTTGATTTTTAGCTACAGTGATTGCATGCATTATTTCGCTGGCACAACGCAAGAGCCGCAGGGCAATTCTTCTGATGTTAATTTTTTGAAGGATGGAAATGGCAAGTTGCAGAAATTTCCTAGTCTTTATCGTGCCAAGGTTGCCTTAATCAATCTGGATTTTACGCAAGGGTGGTTAGTAATGCATTCACCTTACGATGAAATGATAGGTAATGAACCAGCGCAAAAAGCTGAGTTGTTTATGCCTTTAAGTAGAGATCCGTCTGTTTAGAAAGCGCTACTAAGGATTGCTAGGTTTAAGTGAGCTTTTAGCATACGTTAATTGTTGAGCCGTTTCAGTCTCTGCATGTAATTCTATTTTTGTTAGTCGATTACTCAGGGTGATTAAAATTGCAGAATTGTAGTTACAGCCAAATGATCTGATGCAAAAGGTTCAGATTCGTTAATAATGTTGGCGTCAAGTACACGAATTTTACCTAGTGCATAAATATAATCGATCTTACAAGTCTCGGTTTTACCAAAGGCATGAAAAGTACCCGCATTGTTGTTTGGGTGAATTAATCGAAAGGTGTCTTTCATGGCAATTGGTGAGCCATGCTCCCCAAGTAGATATTTCATGGAGTGTTCGTTTTCACATGCATTAAAATCGCCCGTCAATATAACAGGAGATTTTTTATGTTTCCGTTCAGCAATAGCTGATGAAATTTGTTTGGCGGATAGGTCGCGCTCTTGAGGGCGCAAAGGGAAATGGGTGTTATAAATGTAAATGGATTTTTGGGTGCGTTTTTCTTTTAGGTGCACCCACGTAAATATGCGCGGCCATTGCATGTTCCAGCCATTTGAACCGGGAATCTCCGGGGTAGGGGAAAGCTGCAAGGTTCCCTGATCATATTTATCTATATGCCAGCGGTTCTTTTTATAGAATATTTGGGTGCCCTCACCGCCTTCATCTGTGTTGCGGCCACGACCTATGACCAAATATTCGGGAAGCTCCCTTCGCAAATCGCCAAGCATTTCAGGTGTTGTTTCTTGTACGCCCAAAAAGTCCGGTTGTTGATGTTTAATAATTGAAATAACTCTTGGTAATCTAGAGTTCCAATCATTGGGGTAGGGGTCAATAGGCACGCGTAAATTAAAGGTCATTACCTTTAAGTCCTTCGCGTGACCTGCAAGACTAAGCGTGCTTAGGAGTAATGAGTATAAAAATATTTTTAACCAAGATTGCATTGTCGGGCTTCCGGTAAAGAAAGCAGAAAGGGCGCATGACTAAGTATGTGCATATCTAGTTAATTTTAATTGCGCCGGATTACCGCTGCGATGTGATTAGATGCTGCTCGTTTTAGTAGCTTTCACCACGAATATATTGTTCGAGTTGTTGGATTAAATACTTTTGTTCTTCCATGGTACTTTCGAGTAAATCGCGGATTGAAATCATGGCGATGAGCTTGCCGTTGTCTACCACGGGCAAATGACGGATGCGTTTATCGGTCATGAGCTGCATGCAGGCTTCCATGTCTTGATCGGGCGATACTGTGAAAGGGTTTGCCGTCATAATGTCGCTAACTGCGGTGGTTTGAGATGCGCGCCCCATAAGCGCAACTTTCTTCAAGTAATCTCGCTCACTCACAATGCCCACCAATGCGCCATTCTCAGTAACCAGTAGCGCACCTACACTTTTTTCGGTCATCAACTTAATAGCATCCCAGACGGTAGCGCTGGGTGCGATGCTATGGGTGTCGTCGTTTCCTTTTGCGATTAGTACGTCTTTTACCTTCTTCATAGTTGCACCTTTAAATAGTTTCACCTAATAGTTTTATTTGGGACGATAAAGTTCTATTGCAGACTACACACCAGTTGAGATTACATTCTGGCGAGGTGTTTGACAAATTTTGTTCACCTAAACTTGGTAAAAGTTGTAGTAAGAGGCACTTTTTAATGCAGTGTTATGCAAGGATTAATCACTACGCTTTCCTTTTCGTGCCAAATCTCGTCTTTACAATTATCTCAACGTCAAAACTTGCAATTACGAATATAGTCGTATATGTTTAATTACGACATCAATCGTAGTTTTTACTTAGGGCGAAAATACCATGGCGAACCCAACTCCATCGGAATTAGAAATATTGCAGGTTTTATGGCGGCAGGGCGAAAGCAAGGTTCAGTTTGTGAATGATAAGCTGTGTGAGACGCGGCCAGTGGGTTATACGACCACACTCAAAATTATGCAAAACATGACAGAGAAGGGGCTGCTTGATCGCAAAAAAGATGGCAAGAGCCATATCTATTTTCCGTTGGTTAAAAAGAGTGAAACTCAATCTTCACTGCTCGATAAATTAATTTCCACTGCTTTTGGCGGTTCCAAATCCAAGCTGGTGTTACAGCTTTTGGGCAGCAAAGAAATTTCTAAAAAAGAGCTGGATACCATTAAGGACTATATCAATAGTATGGAGAATAAAAAGTGAATGCACTTCATCGGTTGGTGAATGCTGAATTTATCTATGCGCTGGGTTGGACAATTTTGCATTCATTTTGGCAGTGCACAATAGTCGCGGCTGTTCTTATCATTGCCTTGCGTTTTACCAAAAAACTTTCTAGCAACATTCGTTATCTTATCGCTTGTAGCGCTTTGGTTTTATGTTTTGTGCTTAGTCTTGTGACCTTTAAAGGTTATTGGGATGTTGCGCAACAAGCGCGGCTCTCTTCAATGTTGGATTTCTTTGGTATTGCACTCAACCAACCAGTGAATGTGCAGAGTGTTGTACAACATTGGTTGGTTGCAATGGATGCCTATTTAATCTGGATTGTTGCAGTTTGGGCAGTTGGTTGTGGGGTCATGTCTGCTCGCGGTCTATTAGATTTTATGTGGTGTTTAAAGTTAAAAAAGGAAAGCGCTGAATTAGCATCACCTCACTGGGATCACATTCTCAATCAACTCTGCCAAAAAGTAGGCATCGCGTGCAAAGTAACAATTCGTGTTTCTCTTGATCTGCACTCTCCTTGCACTATCGGTCATTTTAAGCCGCTGATTTTTTTACCTATAGGTTTGTTAGCTGGCATGTCGCAAGCGCAAGTAGAAATTATTTTGTTGCATGAACTAGGGCATATTCGCCGAAATGACTATGCCATTGGCTTGGTGCAAATGTTATTAAAAATACTTTTTTTCTTTAATCCAATGGCTTTATGGATTTCTTCTGTTATAGATGCGGAGCGGGAAAATGCCTGTGATGATATTTCAGTAGATATTTGCAAGGATGCATTGTTTTTTTCAAAAACGCTAAAGGAGTTTGCCGACATGAATAAGACACCAAATTTATCAATGGCAATGAGCAATAACAAAATGCATTTGTTGGCTCGTATTCAACGTCAATTGCAAGGGCGTAGTAATATATCGCGCGCACTAGAAAAGCTAGTTGCCGGTTTTGTGTTGCTTTTTTGCTGCGCCGCTGCGAGTGTGTATGCGCAAACCAATAGCCCAGTGCAGACTGTTGATTTGCAACAAAAAATAGAAGCGGAGCTGATAAAATGGCCCGTTTTTAGCAGACTTCCTGAAGCTCAACGCTTGTCTGCTGTTAAGCATTTTCTAGAAGAGTATGATGAGCGCCATTTTTCTGAGGGGGTTACGGGTACGCAGTCTCTAGCGCAGAGTAAATACCCAACTGAAAAATTAGACGTATCTTTTTATCAGGATCCATTAAAAGTAAAAATAGATATAAGCCGTGAACTTTTGGGCACAATGAGTAAAAAAGGCGTAAGCTTTTTGGAGGAGGGTGCTGTGGCTTTATTAAAGGATGATAAGGATAACTATCTAATTGTTATAGATAATAAAAAAGGTATTGCTAAGAAAAATATTGGCGATGAAGAAAAACAGAAAATACTACTAAATTCTTACCGTAAGGCTAGCCTGAATAATAAATTTTTTTCCAATAATAATTTAAAAGGGTATCAAGAATCCTTTAAAACAAGCAGTGCTGATTTAACGTTTAAAGTATCCTATCAGTATCTATTTATTATAATTTCCCCGATATTGGTTGACTATGCGTTAACAGAACAACCGCAGCAAACGAATTTATTGGCCTATGGAAAGCACAGTTTGGTTCCTGGTGCTCCCTATGCTGGTGCTCAGAAAGGCGATAATGGCAATATGATCATTACCTATGATCGCACCGCGTGGGAGGCAAAAGCGGATTGGATGCGCAATAACAGTCTCTATGAGAACAGCCCCGCTAATGTGAAAAAAGATCCTTCTGAGTTTGAGATGGAAAAAGAAATTGCAGACTCTTTGGCTAAGCTAGATGCTCGCCGCAAACAGCTGTTGTTGACCGACGTGCAATTTAAAAAACTTCAGGCTTGCTTTGAGCGTTATTTTGGTTTTTCTATGCCTAAGATGTTTTCTTACAACATGAAAAAATCAATGATTTCCTCACTGATACAAGCCGGTGAGGAAGATTTGGTGAAAATGGAAGCTTCTAAGTCTGAGCGCTTGAAAAACTTTGTGATGGGGGCTGAGGGTAATAGGTTTTCTGTAAATTTACTGGATGATTCAACTCAAACGCCAGAAGATCCAGAGGGCTTGGCAAGCTGCGATAAATAAAACTCATTATTGACTGCTGGATTGCGAAACGGTTCGTGAATATGAATCGCCAGACACCGCTGTCTACTACGGCAATTCTTTCATTGCTTATGTCAATTACTAATTTTTTTGAAGGAAGTAGGTTGCCAATGGCCGTTCAATAAAACGATAAGTGTTTTGATCAATAGCGGCTTTAAATTTTTTGTGCGCTTGTGCGGCTCTTCCTGCTTGTAAATCTTGATAGCCGGTATAAAAGAAGTACTCTGTTTTTTCGCAGCGTGTGAATGCGATTTTTTTCAGGTCATCGGCACTGGCGCGTGCTTGCCAATAATTCAACAGGGCTTGTTCCCATTTGTTGTTGGTTGCAATCTGTTTGCTCATTGGCCATGGTTGCACTTTAGCTTGTTGCGCAATAATGTCTCCCTTAATTAAATCGTAAACACTAAATTTTGAACGATTTTTAACATAGGCGTTAAAGCCTTCTGCGGCTTTAGTCCAGTCGCCTTGATTCATATAAATCTCATGGTAGCCAGTTTCGCTCAAGCTGTAACCTTTGCCTACTGCAGCCTGCAATAATGCTAGCGCTTGGGTATGATAGCCCAAAGTAGATAGGTGTTGTGCTTTGAGGCTAATGCTTTCTTTGGTAGGCTTAATATCGAGCGCAAGTTGTGCTTCGTGTAGACCTAATTGATTGCGATTCTGATCAAAAAAAGTTTGTGATAAAGAAAAATGCAAAGCTTGATCGTCTGGCTTGAGTGGAATCGCCAATTGATAATATTTGCCGGAATTTTGAATATCAGTTGGGTTTTCGTAGTTGCAGCCGTTGACCTCGGAGCGTTTCACATAAGTATCTGCGATGGCTTGGTATAAATCGGCTGAAGATTGATTATTCTCTGCACCCAATTTAAGGGTGGCAATCGCGAGAGGGAAGTAACGGTCTTCACTGTAAAGTTTAGCAAGTTGAATATAAGCATTTTCGGTTTGCGGCGATTCTTGAATTGCGGCAAGTAATATCTCCCGCAAAGCTTGACGATCGGGCTGCTTATTTTTTTCTTGCTGGTATGCGGTAGCTGCAAATTTTGCCAATGAGGGCGGGTTTAATTCCCCACGCGCATTTTCAGGGATTTGTACAAAAATAGCCTTGGCATTTTCAAACGCATTGGATGTGCGGCTGCGTAGGGTGTTGTCGTAATATACATTATAGAGCGCTTTCAATACGGCTTGATTGCCAGGGAACTGCGTCAAAACTTCTTTTAAATAAGCTTCGGCAAGCGCTAATTCGTTGGCGTTTTTGTTGGCAATACCATTCTCCATATGGAGATAGCCTAAGCCGTAGAGTGGCTCAGTATTTTTGGGGTCGGCTAATACTTTTTTAACAAATGCGGCAACGAGGGGGTTGGTATTAATTTTTTGCGATGACTCCAGCTGCAATGACATTTTATGTGCGTTGCTTGGAACCGCAATTGCCACTTTCTTATCATTGTTTTTACGAACATCAGTTTGCTGTGTGCCAGCTGTTTTAATGCCGTTAGGTGCTGCACAGCTGTTAAGCAGCAGCGGCACTAATATAAACAGGCTTATCATTTTTTTCATAGGGCTATGTTTTCTGAGTAATCCATATCGTAATCATGCGCTAAATCTTAAAGCCAAGTTCTTCTGCTTTAGCAAAAGACTTATCTGACTCATACAGCAAATTGTTATAGCCCTGTGCCAAGCCCAGCATATAAAAGGCTTCTGCGTTTTTAGGTTCATTTTTTACTGCTTGATTGGCCGCTTCTAAGGCTTTGCCGTAATTACCATTTTTAATGTGCAGTTTTGCAAGTGCAATCAAGCTGTCTGCTTTACCGGTTTTTGCCGCAGTCTCTTTGAGTGCGGCTAAGTCTGCGGCGTTTTTATCGTAGCGATAAACTACGGACCATTCGCTTGCATCAAGTAGTTGGTGAATCTGGTCATAAAAGCGCTTGTAAGCTTCAGGCGATAGACGCGTTGGTTTTACAGAGAGACTTATATCCACAACATAATTTCCATTTTCCTCTCGGCCTTTTTGTGTGAGCGTGAAGAATTCATTGTCAAAGTTCTGCCCTTGGCTGGAAACTGTCGCCACATGATTTTGTGTTGGGCGTGCGAAGGTTATGTGGGTTGAAATGGTGTAGCCTGGGTCAATTTCATATTCTTGAATGCGATCTTTAGGTGTGTCTAAGCTACGAAAGTTGGTAAATAAATTTACCAATTGGGTAATATTAAAGCCGTAGGTTAGGGGTTCCTTAGTGCCACTCCAAACATTGGTGAATTTGTAGCGACCACTCACGCTAAAACCTTGCCATAGGCTGTCGGCGTTGTTGCTATTGATACTAATCACTTCTGCACTTGTATATACATGCCCCAACATTTCGCGAAAGCTCTTGTCTCGCTCACGTGAATATTGCCACATCCCGCGTAAACGCTGTTCAAATTCACCGCCGAGTTTTAATGTGAATTGGCCTTCGGTATTTTTATTTTCAAATTTATCAAAGGTTAAATCCAAATGTGCAAAGTGCTGTTCTTTGGTTAGAGATGGAATAGTGACAATCTTGTTAGTGTTGTCATTCACAATTAAAGCGGGTTGGCCCTCGAGTCCTATTGAAAAACCGGGAAATAGACTTTTATCGCCGCTCGTGTCCATCCATATTTCGCTAAGCCCCTGTTGAGCTGGGATATGCACGATCATATGGTCAAAACTAACGCTGGTAATTTGCATATCTGGAATGCCGCGTGAACGGGTAATAACCAGTGCTGGGTCAGCTTTAACACCGAGTTTGCGTAGCATGGTAACGGCGAGAATTGTTTGGTCTTTGCAATCACCATAACCGTTGGTGAGCACCTCAAAGGCATTGTGGGGCTCATAGCCGCCACGTCCCACGTGCGCAAATACATAGCGCACTTTTTCTTGAATCGTTTGATAAACCGCTTTTACTTTTTCGTCAGGTGTAATTGCTCTCTTGCTAATGTCATTAATTAATTTATCGAGATTAGCATCACTGATAGCGTGAGGTGTACTTAATTGATTTGCCCACTGTGCAATGTTCTGCCACGAGCCCATGGTGCTGGCGCGCAATTGTGTATAGCGCTGTTCGTCGCGCGGCATATTGTCTTGCAAGATGACTTTGGGTAAATTTTTGCCTTTCCATGATAGTGTTTGCAGGTTGTTTTTTTCTTGGCGTGTGAAGTTAATACCAGCACGACTTAAATCGTTATAAAAAAGTGTGAATTTTTTTGGCGCTGTAATGGTGAACTCGGTATTCACGATTGCATCTGAACGCGCGCCTTGCCCAGCTGCGCGGCCCTCCCACCAATTCATGCTAAAGCTATCGAACCATTGATTGGGTACAATTTTTTTGGTGTCGGTGTAGCGGTATTGAAATTCAATAACTGAACCCTTGCGTACATTGGGTAGAGAGAAAAGAAGGTCTTTGCGATCTTGGTAAAAATTTTCATCGCTTGGGCTTTGAATCTGAGTCGCATCGGGCTTGATGCTATCCATATCGCCTTCGGGTGTGCGCACATTCGCAAACTCAAGTTGAATATCTTCATAAAAGCTATTAAAGCTGATGCTGGTTTGACTGTAGTCGCGCACAGCTTCATCACTGTTTATATAAATCGCCACATAAGAAACTGAATGACTGAAATAATTTTCATCAATGGTGATTTCAGTTTTGCGCGAAATAATTTCCGCTTCTGCGTTGATGTCGGGTTTATATTGTTTGATGAGCGTGGCTAGGGGTGGTGCTATGCGCTCGACTTTTTTGGGGATAGGCTGCGTTACAGAAGGGTTGGGTGGAGGAGATTCTGCATGTGCGGGTAGCATGAGAAATGCAAACATCAGCGCCATAGATACAGCAGTAAACATCTTCATTGTAATGGTCTTTTTCCTATCGATTTGGTGAGCAAGAGCCTTCCTAGGGAGGCACTGCATTAGTTCGTAACACAGTGCTTAGGGCTTACTAAGTTATGGAATCTGAATCCACTGACTATCTTTTGCACTAGCGAAAATAGCATCAATAATTTTCATATTGGCTAATGCATCGCTTAAGGGTGTTGGTACATGCGCTTTTGCAAAAACACTTTGTGCGAACTCATCCGCCATAATACGATATTGATCACTGGGTTCTTGCACAAATTCTTCATGAACATCATTTCGTTTTAACATGATACTGGTGCTGTTCGCTGGCTGAGGGCTGTAGGGCAGCGGCATAAAAATACTGCCGTGTTCTCCATGAATGTTGACGTATTGCCCCGGTTCACTTTTTGTGGATGCACTAAAAGTTGCGCTGCCATCAGCAAACTCCATCATGCCAGATACAAAGCAATCCACATCGTAACCAGCATAGGGTGTAATTTGCCCGAGCACACGCAACGGCTCTTCATCGTAAATAAAGCGCGATAACGAAATGCAATAGCAACCAATATCCATGAGTGCTCCACCGCCCCAATCTACAACGTTGCGAATATTGTCAGCGTCGTGGTTGTTGTAAGAAAAATGGGAGTGGATGCTGCGTACCTGGCCGATTTTTCCGTCGCGCACTAGTTGCTTAACTAATTTCCACTGAGGATGAAAGCGATACATAAACGCTTCCATGACATGCACCTTGGGATGCTGCTTGGCGACGTCAATTAATTTCTGCACATCGGCTGAGTCTAAGCCTAAGGGTTTCTCACAGAGAACATGCTTGCCTGCCTCAATTGCTTTTATCGACCAAGAGACATGCAAGTGATTGGGTAGGGGGTTATAAATTGCATCAATAGTGGGGTCGGCCAATAAAGCTTCGTAGCTGCCATAGGCGTGTTGAATGCCTAATTCTTTTGCGGCAAGGTCTGCACTTTCTTGAGTGCGTGAAGCAATGGCAACTACTTCGCCATGTAATGAAGATTGAATGGCGGGTATTACTTTTTCGCGACCAATTTTGGCGCTGCTGAGTATGCCCCATCGTAATTTTTGCATGAATGTCTCTCGGTGAATTGAATAAACTGAATGTGTTAAATGCGATTTATGTTGGCACAACAAAAAAAATCTTATTGGCCTTTGTAGGAATCGTTTATATATTCGCGCGCTTTTTTTGCATTGTTGTAGCAGGCATCAAAGTTTTCGGCGACTTGCATAGTGCGTGCTGCAGTTAGGAGACTAAGTGCTTTTGTGTAGCTGACTGTACCGCCAAAACCTTTTGCTTTTGCAAGCGAGAGTTCTTTCCAGGCAGTATCGCTTTCTGTGGCGCAACTGCTGCGAAATTCAGGTGTGCTGGCGCAGCTCATGACAAACAATGCGCAGCTGATAGATATCAAACTTGCGGATACTAGAGCGGTAAATTTAGGAAGAAGACTTAGCGACATGATTAGCTCCTCGGGTGATGCCAGTGTGGTGCTGGATGCACCTTGGCTGAGTGGGGCTTATTGTGGCGGTAAGTGGTGGGCTTGCCAATAAGATAATTGCGGTCGCGCTAAGCGGCTAGGGTCTTGGGAGATGTTTATTAATCAGAGCGCATGCAGCTTGAGTTACCTGATCGAGGGGATGCCAAATCTCTACGGGATGAACATCTGCTTCGTTGAGTGGATCTTCCATCGCGGCGAATTGGCTATCTAACAATGTTGGTGCCATGAAATGATCTTTGCGACTGTTGATGCGGTCTTGAATGGTTTCTTTATTGCCATTGAGGTAAAGCACAAGGGTGCGCAGACCCGCGCTGCGAAGTATATCGCGGTGTTTTTTCTTCAGGCCGGAAAAGGCCAAAATTGTATGAATGTGCTGCAGTGAGTTGTTCTGTAAACGCTCTTTGATTGAGGCAACCCAAGGAGCGCGATGCTGATCGGTCAATGGAATACCTTGAGCCATAAGTGCGCGCGATTCGGCACTGTGAAAATCATCACCATCCAAATATTGATAGCTATAGGCATCCGCTAAAGCTTTCGCAAGTGTCGATTTCCCGCTACCAGAAACGCCCATCACAATAATTAAGTCGGTGTTTGCTTGAGGGTTTGAAACGGTTTTTATAAGGGTCATCTGTAGGCATGCCATGGTGTTGATTATGTCAAACATGTTAGCATGTAGATTAATGATAGCGCAATCATTAATCTTATGGTAGTGTTGTGATACAAGATCGGGTTGGACTTTTTGCTTTAGATGCATGGGGTCCTAATTGGGAAATAGTAAACTATGAAAGTCGCTAAACAAAGCTCTGAAAAGAAACTCACTCTTATCGATGTGGCTGTTGCTGCAGGGGTGAGTGCAATCACTGTGTCGAGGGTGATAAACCAGCCAGAGAAAGTGTCTGAGGCATTGCGTACTAAGGTGCAAAAAGCAATCGACCTGCTTGGATACATTCCAAATCAATACGCTAGTTCGCTAGCATCATCAAAATCAAAAGTTATTGGCGTTGCTATTCCTTCTCTCTCTAACACGGTATTCACCGATGTGTTGCGCGGAATTTATGACGTTATAGGCGCCACTAATTATAAAGTCCTATTGGTTGATACGCATTATTCGCCTCTTGAAGAGGAGAAAATGATTCGCACTTTGTTGAGCCAAGCTCCTGAGGGCATGATTATTACGGGTGGCGATCAAACCAAAGCGTGCCAGCATATTTTGCAGAAATCGCGTATTCCCATCGTGCAGATAATGGAAGCACTAGAAAACCCGCTGGATATGAATATTGGTTTTTCGCATTCCCAAGCAGGCTATGACGTTGCAATGCATTTGGTAGAGCAAGGGTATTCGCGCATTGGTTTTATCGGCGCACGCATGGATTCGCGAGTTCAGCAGCGTCTTCAGGGATTCAAATTGGCGCTTGAAAAGCACGATATGTTTCAGAAAAATTATGTCGTAACTACCCCTGAGCCTACGTCGATTGCAGTGGGCGGTCAGCTGTTAAAAAGTTTGATGGCCAATACCAAGGGCGTCATAGATGCTGTGTTTTGCGCAAACGATGACTTGGGCTTGGGAGCCTTGTTTGAAAGCCAGCGAATGAACATTAGCGTACCCGGTGATTTAGCCATCTGTGGGTTTAATGACATAGAAGCTGCTCAATATGTAAATCCATCCATGAGCAGTGTGTATGTCGGGCGTTATGAAATGGGCGTGAAAGCCGCAGAGATGGTCATCAATCGCTTAAATGGAAAAATGGATGAGCCCAATGTCGTTGATATGGGTTATCAAATTAAAAAACGTCAGTCGACAACTCGCTAGTCCATTCAATTTTTTGTAAAAACACAATTAATAATAAAGAGGTTCCTGTGGCAAATAATAATGCGAATGATCGTTTAGCGAAACTCAGCTGGCGCGAGCGAGTTGGTTATGGTTTGGGTGATGCTGGGTTTAATTTTTATTGGGCCATCATTGGTTCTTATTTGGTTTTTTTCTACACGGATGTGTTTGGTATCTCAGCTGCAGCTGCTGCCACAATGGTACTTGTCACAAAAGTGATGGATGCCATTACCGATCCCATCATGGGAGGCATTGCAGATCGCACAAATACTCGTTGGGGAAAGTTTCGCCCTTATTTGCTGTGGGGTGCGCTGCCTATGATGGGTGCAGGTATTCTCACCATGAGCACGCCAGATTTGGATGAAACTGGAAAATTAATTTGGGCCTATGCGACTTACGCTTTGTTGATGCTCTGTTACACCGTGTTGAATATGCCTTACAACTCATTAAGTGCGGTGTTAACGGCGAATACACAGGAGCGGAATAGTCTTAACAGTACGCGATTCTTTTTTGCGTATTTCAGCAGCATTTTAGTGGGTGCGGCGACACCGGAATTAGCTGAGTATTTTGGTGATGGTGACAGGTACAGCGCCAAAGGTTGGCAAATGACGATGGTCATTTATTCCGTGGTGGCATCCTGTTTATTTGCGGTGACTTTTTTTGCCACTAAAGAGCGTATTCAACCCTCTGCTACACAAGAGAAAACCAATCCTCTGCAAGATTTGAAAGACTTGTTTCTTTGTCGCCCTTGGTTAGTGCTCTTCGCTTTGGCAATGGTATTTATGGTGACCATGACCTTGCGCAGTAGCTCTGCCCCCTACTATTTCCGTTATTTTGTTGAGCGCCCAGATTTATTGGGTACTTATATTGGGTTGCAAATGGCCGGCTTAATGGTCGGCGCCATGTTTGCGTCAACAGTTACCAAATATATTGATAAGCGGAAATTGATGTTGTGGCTATTGTGTGTCGTAGCAATATTGTCCATTTCATTTACATTTATTTCCAAGCCAAAGCATTTGGGTGTTGTTGAGGTTTCGACGGCGAATATTCAACTGGAAGCTACACATTTATTAAGTGGCCCGCATGTGGAAGGCGACACTTATCAGTGGTTGCGTCACGATAAAATTTTCTGGATTTTTAAAAAATCTGTTCCGCTAGATGAAACAGGTCAAACATTGCAACTCGCTGAGGCAAAAGGCCAAGTGATCAGTGTGATTCGCACTACTCAGGCTGGCGCGGTGCAAGACAGTTCTGATTTACCCAACGAAATTATTTGGATGTTTGCATTGAATATTTTGATCAGTGTTGCGCTAGGATTCAAAGCACCGATTACGTGGTCCATGTATGCAGATGTGTCTGATTACAATGAATGGAAAAATGGGCGCCGCGCGACAGGAATGACTTTCGCTGCAACTACTTTTTCGCAAAAACTAGGCAGTGCCGGTGGGTCATTTTTAATGTTGTCCGTCTTGGCTGTCATGGGTTACCAGGCAGGGAAAATGCAAGACGGTGCTTCGTTAGACGGCATTGTGTATATGCAAACGCTTGTTCCTGGATTGTTTGCATTGCTCACCGCGTTCGCATTGGTTTTTTATAATTTGACGGATAAAAAACTGGAGCAAATCCAGCAGGAATTGAAAGCGCGGCATAACTAATTACTCATCAAAACAAACCCCCTCTTGGCCTTCACCTTAAAAAGGGGAGGTGGGGGTTTAGGCTTTTAAAAATTGTAAGAGACATTTATGACACAATCATCGTTAAACCCCAGCGCTTTATTTAATTCCAATGGTGACCGCTACGAACTGCATTCCCCCACCGCAATGCCGCGTGCTGCTGGTTTTTTGTGGAATCAAAAAATGATGATGCAAATGACCTGTCGCGGTTACGCGGTTGCGCAATTTATGCAGCCTGAACCCGCAAAATATGCGTACGCACCGAATCTGGAAGCTAAGACGTTTATGCAGCCAGAGCAGCCCTATTATGCACATCATCCTGGGCGTTTTTTTTATGTGAAAGATGAAGAAACCGGCGATATTTTTTCGGCGCCTTACGAGCCTGTTCGTGCAAAATTAGATAAATTTAATTTCTCGGTTGGCAAAAGTGATTTGGCGTGGACTATTGAGCATTTGGGTATTCGCATTGAGATGAGTGTGAGTGTGCCAGTCAGTGATGTGGTAGAGCTATGGAGTCTTCGTGTTACTAATGTTTCTGGCAGTGCGCGCAAAATCAGCGTCTATTCTTATTTCCCTATTGGGTTTATGTCATGGATGAATCAGTCGGCAGAGTATCGCGCAGACTTAGGTGGTATTGTTGCAAGCTGTGTAACGCCTTACCAAAAAGTTGCCGATCATTTTAAAAACAAAAATTTTAAAGACAAAACGTTTTTCTTGCACGATCAAGAGCCCATTGCGTGGGAGGCTAAGCAAGAAAATTTTGAAGGCGAAGGTGGTTTGCATAATCCATCTGCGCTGCAATTAGACCTGTTAGCAAAAGGTGATGCACGTTATGAGACGCCTGCAGCAGTTTTGCAATATCGCGTCTATTTAGGCGCTGAGCAATCGCGCGAGCTGCGTTTCATCTTTGGCCCCGCATTTGACGATGCGGAAATTATTCAGCTGCGCGATAAATATTTAAGCGCGCAAGGTTTTGCCAAAGCAAAAGCGGAATACCTCGCGTATGTCAGCTCTGGGCGCGGTTGCTTGCAGATCGAAACACCGGATCAAGAACTTAATAATTTTGTAAATCACTGGCTACCGCGCCAAGTGTTTTATCACGGTGATGTAAACCGTTTAACGACCGATCCGCAAACGCGCAATTACCTGCAAGACAATATGGGTATGAGTTATATCAAGCCGCAAATTACCCGCGCTGCCTTTTTGCATGCGCTGAGTCAGCAGGAGGCGAGCGGCGCCATGCCTGATGGCATTTTGTTGGCAGAAGGTGCCGAACTTAAATACATAAATCAAATTCCTCATACCGATCACTGTGTGTGGTTGCCGGTGTGCTTAAAAGCGTATCTCGATGAAACCAATGACTATGGGATTTTGCTTGAACAAGTGAAAGATGCTGAAGGTGATAAGACGTACACAGTATTCGAGCGAATCAGCCGTGCTATGGATTGGCTACTAAGCGCACGCGATTATCGCGGTCTGAGTTTTATTGCGCAGGGCGATTGGTGTGACCCCATGAATATGGTGGGCTATAAAGGCAAAGGTGTTTCTGGTTGGTTGTCAGTTGCCACTGCATATGCCTTAAATTTGTGGGCAGACATTTGTACCCATCAATCACAAGTTGAGATTGCCGAGACGTTTCGTGCGGGTGCGCAAGATGTTAATGCAGCGGTTAATAAATATCTGTGGGATGGCGATTGGTTTGCGCGCGGCATTACAGATGACGATGTGGTATTCGGTATCAGCAAAGACCCAGAAGGTCGCATCTATTTGAATCCGCAAAGCTGGGCAATTTTGGGTGGTGCGGCGAGCGTAGCTCAGCGCGAAAAAATGTTGGCTGCCGTAGAGCAGCAATTGGAAACACCTTACGGCGTTACCATGTTTGCGCCAGCCTATACGGCCATGCGTGACGACGTTGGTCGCGTTACGCAAAAGCACCCCGGCTCTGCAGAAAATGGTTCGGTCTACAATCATGCCGCAGTATTTTATATTTACAGCTTGTACACGATTGCGGAAACTAATCGCGCCTACAAATTGCTGCGCCAAATGATTCCGGGGCCAAGCGAGCAGGATTATTTGCAGCGCGGTCAGCTGCCAGTGTTTATCCCCAATTATTATCGTGGGGCTTATCACCAGTATCCGCGCACTGCAGGGCGCTCTAGCCAATTGTTTAATACGGGCACTGTGTCTTGGGTATATCGCTGTTTAGTGGAAGGCTTGTTTGGTTTGCAGGGCGATGCCAAGGGTCTGTCCATCAATCCGCAGTTGCCGAGCGAATGGTCGCAAGCGAAAGCTGTACGAGAATTCCGCGGTGCCACTTTTCATGTAAACATCCAGCGTGCTGCTGTTTCGCGAATAGTGGTAAGTGTGGATGGTGTACAGCTGGCGGAGCCGCACATCGGCTATATAGAGGTGGGTAAGCAGTATCACGTAGATGTGTTGCTGCCGATATAAATCTACACTAAAAATGAAAAAGGCGTTGTTACGGTTGGTGTAACAGCGCCTTTTTTATATGTGCTTATTTAGCCTTGGTCGGTTTTTTAGCAGCTGGCTTTTTAGCTTCTACCTTTGCCGTTACCTTGGTTGCTGCCTTTGGCGGCTCTGCTTTTTTTGGCGCAGTCTTTTTGGGCTCAGCTTTCTTGCTCTCAGCTTTTTTTGCCTCGGCCTTTACGGGCTCTGCCTTTTTTGCCGCCGCTTTAACGGGGGCTTTCACTGCAACAGGTTCAACTTTTTCTTTCTTGGCCGTGGGTTTGGTTTTTACTTCAACTGGCGCTGGTTCGGCTTTTTTGGCTGGAGCTTTGGCGGCAGCTTTGGTTGCTGGTGCTTTTTCAGCGGGCTTTTCGGCAGTCTTTTCCGTTATTTTAGAAGCTTTGGCTATGGGCTTTTCTGCGGGCTTAACGGGCTCGGCTTCAACAGCTGGTGCAGGTTTGGCTTTCGCCTTACTTTTACCTTTTGGGTTTGTTGTCGCGAGGCTTTTTACCACGCTCAAATATTTTACCCAAGCCTGTTCAACAGGATTTTTGGGTGAGCTTTGGTTGGCAATTACCTTAAGAATATGAAGGTCTTCAGGGGTTGGGTCGGACACTTCATCAATGCATAGTGCACTGATTAGCGTGCCGTTCTTGCGAAGGAGACGCGCCTGAATATCCGATAAACCGCCTTTTTCAAAGCCGTTGGGGAAATGTACGGAATCGGCAAACGACTGCTTGAGATAGTGTTCACGTGGCAGCATAGAGATTACTCCGTTCTTGGTATGTGCACTCTTTGTTATTGGTAGCCGTAAGAATAGGGTGCGGCCAAATTTGTACGGCGAATGTAATCTGTTTTTATGACAGTGTATAGATGATTTTTTGCTCT
>CAZZEV010000006.1:0-27425 GCA_964653305.1 uncultured Cellvibrionaceae bacterium
GGCAATGAAGACCTTTTTGCACACTATTCAGCTATTAAAATGGAGGGTTACAAGACCCTTAAAGCCGGCCAGCAAGTGTCATTTGAAATCACTAAAGGCGATAAAGGCTTGCACGCAATCAATATCAGCGCGCCAGAAGGTGCCACGCTAGATGCACTAACACTCGAAGAACAATCCGCATAGGATGAGGCTCAGGCATGTGCCTGAATGGGCAGTTTTGGTTGCGCCAAAATTTCGCTTACCTCTAACCCATAAAAAAACCCCTTGAACTTTCGCCCAAGGGGTTTCTTTACAACAAAGGAAGAATTAACCCAAAGTTGCCAAGGCTGCATTGAAGGTAGCGCTTGGGCGCAAAGCGGCAGATGCCAACTTTTCATCCAAACGATAGTAACCACCCAATTCAACCGGCTTACCGCCAGCTGCAATTAATTCTGCAACAATTTTGGTTTCACTTTCGGTCAACAGCTTAGCCAAAGGCGCGAATTCCGCCGCCAATTGCGCGTCATCAGTTTGTGCCGCCAAGGTTTGCGCCCAATACATAGCTAAATAGAAATGACTGCCGCGGTTATCAAACTCGCCTACTGCACGACCTGGTGACTTGTTGTTGTCGAGGAACAAACCGTTCGCTTGATCGAGTGTTTTAGCGAACACTTTTGCTTTCGCATTGTGGGTGATATTGCCAAAGTGATCCAAAGATTCTGCCAAGGCCAAAAACTCACCCAAAGAATCCCAACGCAAGTGGCCTTCTTCTACAAATTGTTGTACGTGTTTGGGTGCTGAACCGCCCGCGCCTGTTTCAAACAAACCGCCGCCGTTCATTAACGGAACGATAGATAACATTTTTGCAGAAGTACCAAGCTCCATAATCGGGAACAAGTCAGTGAGGTAATCACGCAATACGTTGCCGGTGACTGAAATAGTATCTTTGCCTTCACGAATACGATCCAAAGAGTACTGAGTCGCCTCTTCTGGAGTTTTGATATAAATCTCAAGGCCAGCAGTATCATGATCTTTCAGATACGTATTAACCTTGGAGATCAATTGCGCATCGTGGGCACGTTTTGGATCCAACCAGAATACGGCTGGAGTTGCAGAAGCGCGCGCGCGATTCACGGCGAGTTTTACCCAATCTTGGATAGGAGCATCCTTCACTTGGCACATACGCCAAATATCACCCGTTTCTACTTTTTGCTCCAACAATACTTTGCCAGAAGCATCAGTTACACGTACAACACCATCCGCAGAAATTTGGAAGGTCTTGTCATGTGAACCGTATTCTTCTGCCGCTTGCGCCATCAAACCAACATTCGGAACGCTGCCCATAGTCACAGGATTGAACGCACCGTTTTTCTTGCAGTCATCGATAACCACTTGGTAAACGCCAGCGTAGCAACGATCTGGGATGCACGCTTTAGTGTCTTGCAACTTGCCTTCCGCGTTCCACATTTTGCCGGAATCACGAATCATAGCAGGCATAGACGCATCAACAATTACATCGCTTGGTACATGCAAGTTGGTGATGCCTTTATCAGAATTTACCATCGCCAACTGTGGGCGAGTTGCATAAAGCGCTGAAATATCAGCTTCAATTTCATTTTGCTTTTCAACAGGCAAGGATTTGATTTTTGCGTAGAGATCGCCCAAACCATTATTTAAATCAACACCCAATTCTTTCAACACTTCAGCGTGTTTTTCCAAAACTGGAGCGTAATACACAGATACAAAGTGACCGAAAATAACGGGGTCAGATACTTTCATCATGGTGGCTTTCAAGTGCACAGAGAAAAGTACGCCTTTGTTTTTTGCATCTTCAATTTCGGCAGCGATAAATGCACGCAATGCATTTTTGCTCAACACAGAAGCATCAATAATTTCGCCAACCAGAACTTTCGTTGATTCTTTTAATACTTTTACGCCGCCATCGTTGGCAACCAATTCAATTTTTACGCTGCCCGCTTCCGCAATCAATGCTGATTTTTCGCTGCCGTAAAAATCGCCGCTGCTCATGTGTGCAACGTGTGATTTTGAATCTGCGGCCCAAGCGCCCATTTTGTGAGGATTCTTGCGCGCGTAATTTTTTACTGACAAAGGTGCACGACGGTCAGAGTTACCTTCACGCAATACTGGGTTTACTGCAGAACCTTTGATTTTGTCGTAACGCGCTTTGGCGTCTTTTTCAGTGTCGTTAGCAGGCACTTCAGGGTAATCGGGCAAGGCATAGCCTTGCGATTGCAATTCTTTGATCGCGGCTTTCAACTGAGGAATTGATGCGCTGATATTTGGCAATTTAATAATGTTGGCTTCTGGTGTCGTGGCCAGCTTGCCCAGTTCGGCAAGGTGATCGCCAATGCGTTGTTCTGGTTTCAGGAATTCTGAGAAGGCGGCGATGATGCGGCCTGAGAGCGAAATATCACGGGTTTCAATGGCTATGCCCGAAGATTTGGTAAAGGCTTGAACTATGGGGAGTAAAGAGTAAGTGGCTAAGGCAGGTGCTTCGTCGGTTTGGGTGTAGATAATTTTAGAATCGGTCATTTTTTACTTTAACTCCGTAGTTTTCATGAGACTTTTCATAAGGCTTATCATGGGACTTAGCCTTGTGAGCTTTGCCATTAAAGGTTATGAAAGGGAAATTTCGGCCAAGCGGCCTTTAAAAAAATCGCGCGCAGTATAACAGTGCTGTAAACTTTTGGCATTCGCGGGAGCGCCATCTGCCCCCTTTTTCGGCTCTTAAATGGATGCTATTTGTTTCATGTCATCATTGATTTTATTTAACAAGCCTTTCGGCGTACTTTCTCAATTCACTGCGGGTAATAGTGGCGATCAAAATCGCCCCACCTTAGCTCAATATATTAAATTGCCAAATGTTTACCCTGCCGGCAGACTCGATCACGACTCCGAAGGACTTTTGCTGCTAACCGATGATGGCCAAGTACAGCACCATATTGCCCACCCTGCTCACAAACTCCCTAAAACCTACTGGGTACAAGTAGAAGGTGCGCCCAATAGTTATGCGCTAACCAAGCTGCGCCAAGGTGTTGAGTTAAACGATGGAATTACCTTGCCCGCAGACGCGCGACTCATCCCTACCCCCAAATTATGGGAGCGCGACCCGCCGATTCGCAGCCGAGTGAACATTCCAACACAATGGCTGGAAATTGTGATTAGCGAGGGCAAAAATCGCCAAATTCGACGTATGACAGCCGCTGTCGGTCACCCAACACTACGGTTGGTGCGCGTCAAAATCGGCAACTGGACGCTAGAAGGCATAGCACCCGGCGAATACAAAGCCACGACTATCAACTTACCAAAATCGGCCTTGGCAGAAATCCCGCGTAATCGCAACAATCGACCGGCACAAAGGCAAAATCCCAGATCGGCTAATGGCGATAAAACTAAACCATCTGATGGTCAAAAGCGACCAGCCCGCAATCATCCGAATGGAGACAAAAACCGAGCCAGACCGCCAGCGCGCCCACAAAATACAAGCAAGCCAACCGCACCAAAACCTAGCGTTGCGACCAAGGTAATTGTAAAGCCATCGCGCAATAAACCTACTGAGTAATTAAGGAACCCCTATGACTTGGGCACCCCATGTAACTGTCGCAACCATCATTGAACGCGATAATCGTTTTCTAATGGTTTACGAAGAATCTGACGGAAAACTCGTTTACAACCAACCCGCGGGTCACCTCGACCCTGATGAAACCCTCTTTGAAGCAGCCATACGCGAAACCCTAGAGGAAACGGGCTGGACGATAAAACTTACCGGCGTAGTTGGTGTGAATCTTTACACAGCACCCAGCAATGGCATTACCTATTTCCGCACCACATTTATAGGCGAAGCTATTAGTCACGATACCAATCGCACTTTGGATACTGGAATTATTGAGGCAGTTTGGCTGACCTACGAGGAACTCCTTGAGCGCAAAGAACAGCTACGTAGCCCCATGACATTACAGATTATTGACGACTATTTAGAAGGTAGACGCTTTCCGCTTGGCGTTGTGGGGTAATAACTGGGTGATGTAATAATATCTAACATCAAAAAAGTCGACACCCCATAGATGTCGACTTTTTTAACACTTATGCTTTGGATTTTTATTCAATTCATTGATTTAAAAGGATATTCACCTATGGCCCTATATTTGCTTAAAAAAACAAAATATGTGACACTAGTCACACAATAAGCAAACCAAAGTCACACTTTTTACACCGAGGGAAACATGAATAGATTACTTAAGCCAATACTTGTTCTGGCATTTACATTCGCTAGTGGCCTCAGCTTCGCAGGTCCATTACCCGTTTTTAGCGGCTGGACTGTGTTCGGTTCAGAAGATCAGACCGGCACGGGAAACTACAAACTCACTCCAGGCTGGGGCGGACAAAAATTTGATGCGGAATATCTTTTCTACAAGCTTCAAGGCAATAATTTATCAATTGGCTTGCAAACCGGCTTTGATGTAATCAGCAACAACGGCCAAGTTTATGACAATTACCATTACTACACTGGCGATTTAGCCTTGTCATTTGATGGCAACAACTCCAACTACGAATACGCCATCGATTTTGGAAACCTAACCAAAAACTACGCTGGCACTAAAAAAATCAATGCGCAAAGTAATAATACTTCTGGAGTAGACACCGCTGGTTTATATGAGGCAAAAAGCTGGAACAACGATATATGGGCTTACAATAAGTATGGCCTGAGTGCACCCTATGGCGTTTCAAGCGGGTCTTTATTGCTGGCAGCCAACGACGACAACTTCTCTCAAGGTAGTGCCGCCAACGGCTACAAATCTGACATTTCCTACTTCACTATGTTCACCTTTGATCTTTCAAACATTACCGGCCTCCAACCTAACTTTGTTTTAGATGCTCACTGGACGATGTCTTGTGGCAACGATGCGATTGATGGCCGTGTGACTTTAGCTAAGGTTCCAGAACCAAGCCCCATCCTCTTGTTTGTTTTGGGCCTTGTGGGTTTAGTAATTGCGCGTCGCAAACTTAAATAAATTTTAAGGTACGAATAAAAAAGAGCCTATTGTGGCTCTTTTTTTTGCGCTAACTTCAGCACACCCCCTCAATCGCACGCTTAACAATGGAACAACGTAGCTAAGACGCGTAAAATGCTCGCCTCATTTCCTTAGCAGTCATTCGCCTTATGTCCCAAGCCTCCTCCAAACCTCTCGTCATAGTCGGCATGTCCGGCGGAGTTGATTCTTCTGTATCTGCGCTTTTACTCAAGCAGCAGGGTTACCAGGTTGAAGGCCTGTTTATGAAGAATTGGGATGAAGATGACGGCACCGAATACTGCACCGCCAAAGAAGATTTGGTCGATGCCGAGCGCGTGTGCGAAAAGATCGGCATCAAGCTGCATACCGCCAATTTTGCCGCTGAATATTGGGATAACGTCTTTGAACATTTCCTTGAAGAGTACAAAGCTGGGCGCACCCCTAATCCCGATATCCTCTGCAACCGCGAAATCAAATTCAAAGTGTTTTTGGAGTACGCCAAGATGCTGGGCGGCGAACTTATCGCAACCGGCCACTATGTGCGCCGTGCGGATTGCGATGGTCACACCTACCTGTTAAAAGGCTTAGATCCCAATAAAGATCAAAGCTACTTTTTGCATGCCGTGGGTGAAGCCGAGTTTGCCAAATCACTCTTTCCGGTGGGCGATATCGAAAAGCCAGAAGTGCGTCGCATCGCTGAAGAATACGGCCTTGTCACGCACAATAAAAAGGACAGCACCGGTATTTGTTTTATTGGCGAACGCCGATTTAAAGATTTCTTGCAGCAATATTTGCCCGCACAACCCGGCGAGATTCAAACGCCAGACGGCACTGTGATTGGCCAACACGCCGGTTTGATGTACCACACCATTGGCCAACGCCAAGGTTTGGGCATTGGCGGTGTAAAAGGCGCCAATGAAGAACCTTGGTTTGTGGCGCAAAAAGATTTAACACGCAATGTATTGGTCGTCGTGCAAGGTACTAATCATTCCCTGCTGTTCACCAATCACTTAATTGCACAACAAGCACATTGGATTAATGGCAGCCCTTTAATTAGTGACTCATCGCCCTCACCTAGCTTTACCTGTACCGCCAAAAATCGCTACCGCCAGGACGATCAAACCTGCCGTGTAACTGTTCTGGCCGATGGAACTCTAGACGTTCACTTCGATGCACCGCAACGCGCTATCACACCCGGCCAATCCGTAGTCTTTTATCAAGGTGATGTCTGTTTAGGCGGCGCAGTGATTGAATCTACCGATAACGTCTAATTTTTTGACCCAGGCTTTTTAGCCACGCGCTTTTGAATCACTTTTTAAGCAGCTTATGAGTAACTACAGTGAGTAAAAACCTACAAGATATTACCCTCGCACTAGCGGGTGTTATTCAAGCGACATTACTGGTAGAGCAAGTCGCCAAAACGGGTTATGTGCAGCAAGACGCTTACAAATGCAGCATTGAAAGCCTATTTGATTTAAACCCCAAGGACACGTTCGCAGTCTACGGTGGCAATGCACAAAACCTGCGCCTCGGCTTAGAAGCTCTACGCGATATGCTGGCGGGCAACCACAAACATCAAGACGCCATGCGTTATGCCTTGGGTGCCCTGCACCTGCAAAAGAAACTCGCAGGCCGCAAGGATATGCTCGACACCATTGCCAACCGCATTGAGCAAGCCGCCAGTCAAGCCGAGCACTTCTCTTCAACTCACGAAAATGTTGTGGGCAACCTAGGCCAAATTTACAGCGAAACCATTAGTACCTTCCGTTTTCGCATTCAGGTGATGGGCGACTACAATTATTTACAGCAAGCACGTATTGCCAGCCAAATTCGCGCTCTACTCTTGTCTGCCATTCGCTCCGCCATGCTCTGGCGCCAAGTGGGCGGCAACCGCTGGCAGCTCTTACTGCAACGCAAGGCATTGGCCGCGCAATTGGATACGCTGTTGCGCCCCAGCGGCTACTAAGTGTATGAAAACGCCTGAAAATTCAGGCGTTTTCAGTTATGATGACCGCCTTTTTCAAACAGGCTCAACCCATTTTCGGTAAGACCAAAACGGGACTAAAAAGAGATGCAGCTAGTCAAAGAGCAATCAAGATATAGAGCAGATATGGAGAGAGGCACCACGCTTTGCGCTTAAGACCTACTCATATTGCCAACAGCCGAATTCATTTTTTATTTTTTAATTTTCTACTTTCAAACGAGAACCCGCATGACCAATTCAGTGAATGACTCTTTTGCTACACTCTCCCCGCTCAACGCTGTTTCACCGGTCGATGGCCGCTACGGCAAACGCACTGTTGCATTGCGTAAAATTTTTAGCGAATTCGGATTAATTTTCTTCCGCGTTCAAGTAGAAGTGCGTTGGTTGCAACAACTTAGCCGCCACGCAGGTATTCCCGAAGTTCCTGCATTCAGCGCAGCGACTAACGCACAGCTAGATGCAATCGTCACGAACTTCAGCGAAGCGGATGCACAAAGTGTAAAAGACATTGAACGTGTCACCAATCACGACGTAAAAGCGGTTGAATACTTTTTAAAGAATAAATTCGCGGGCAACCCAGAGTTAGAGGCTGTTTTGGAATTCGTACACTTCGCTTGTACCTCTGAAGACATTAACAACTTGTCACACGCCTTAATGTTGAAAGCGGGTCGCGAAGAATTTATTAAAGATGCCCAAGCGATTATCGATGGCGTCGTAAAACTCGCGCACGATTACGCTGAAGATTCAATGCTCTCACGTACCCACGGTCAAACTGCATCGCCGACCACCGTCGGGAAAGAAATGGCAAACGTGGCCGCGCGTTTACGTCGCCAATTAAAAACGGTAAAAGAAGTTGAGTTGCTGGGCAAAATTAATGGCGCGGTAGGCAATTACAACGCACACATTTCAGCGTATCCCGAAGTGGATTGGCAGGCTAACGCACAAGAATTTGTTGAGAGTTTAGGTTTAGCTTGGAACCCCTACACCACACAAATTGAACCGCATGATTATATTGCTGAATTATTTGATGCGATTGCGCGTTTCAACACTATCGTGATCGACTTTGACCGCGATATCTGGGGCTATATTTCTTACGGCTACTTCAAACAAAAAACTATTGCGGGCGAAGTGGGTTCATCCACCATGCCGCATAAAGTTAACCCTATCGATTTTGAAAACTCAGAAGGTAACTTGGGTATTGCCAACGCAGTATTCACGCACCTCGCACAAAAATTACCGATCTCTCGCTTCCAGCGCGATTTAACCGACTCGACCGTATTGCGCAATATGGGTGTTGGTTTTGGCTACGTGATGATTGCGTTTGCTTCCACTTTGAAAGGCATGAGCAAATTAGAAATCAACCGTGCACGCTTGGCACAAGACCTTAATAACGCATGGGAAGTGTTGGCAGAGCCAATTCAAACCATCATGCGTCGTTACAATGTGGATGAGCCTTACGAGAAATTAAAAGCACTGACTCGCGGTCAAACCATCACCAAAGAAGTATTGGCTGAATTTGTGGAGACTCTGGACATTCCAGAACATGCGAAGCAAACCATGCGCGATTTAACACCCTCCAATTATATTGGTAATGCAGTAGCGCAAGCCAAAGCGATTTGATTTTAAAAAGGCAATTTTAGATTTAAAAATGAATCAAATTAAAGGGCTCTTCTGAGCCCTTTTTAATTTCAACCACAGTACCTATTTTTTTCAGGCAAACCATCATGACAAACCCGCTAACACAACTTGGCGATATGCCGATTGAAACCTTCTTGCGCGATTACTGGCAAAAAAAACCTTTGTTAATTCGTAATGCATTTCCCAATTTTGAATCACCGCTCGATGGCGATGAATTGGCGGGTTTGGCGCTGGAAGAAGAAGTGGAATCGCGCCTGGTATTGGAGAAAGGCAAAACACCATGGGAATTGCGCAATGGGCCGTTTGATGAAGAGACTTTTGCGTCGCTCCCAGAAACCAATTGGACGCTGTTAGTTCAAGCGGTGGATCAATGGGTGCCAGAAGTTAACTTGTTGCTCGACAACTTCCGCTTCATTCCTAACTGGCGTTTGGACGACATTATGATTAGCTTCGCGCCCGATAAAGGAAGCGTAGGGCCGCACTTTGATTATTACGATGTATTTTTGCTGCAAGGCCTTGGCAAACGCCATTGGAAAATTGGCCAGAATTGCGATGTAAGTTCACCACACTTACAAGGCACACAATTACATATTCTGGAAAATTTTGAGGCTCAGGATGAATGGGAACTTGAACCCGGCGATATGCTTTACATCCCGCCCGGTGTTGCGCATTGGGGCGTCGCGCAAGGCGATTGCATGACCTACTCTATCGGCTTCCGCGCGCCTAGCCACTCGGCGATTGTGGATGAGCTTAGCCACGATATTGCACAAACACTCAATAACGATTTACGTTTTACCGATCCCTATTTGAAATTACAAAATAATCCTGGTGAAATTAACGCCGAGGCTATAGCGCAAATCCAAGCGATTATTCAACAACATTTTACCGCTGACAATATCGCCCACTGGTTTGGCAAACACATGACCGAACGCAAATACGGCCAAGATGAACTTGAAAATGAGGATGAAATTACCGCTGACGATTGGCAAGCGGCACTCGCCGAAGGCAATACGCTCTGGCGTCACCCTGCTGCGCGCCTTGCCTTTCACACCCAAGCCGATTGCACGCAACTCTTTGCCGATGGCCAAGCAGTAGATTGCTCACGCGAACTGGCCGAATTAGTCTGCGCCAAAGTGGAAATTAGCTGGGACGAGATTAAACCCTTAGTAGAAGATCTGTTTGATCGCGCGGCTATTACGCAATTAATCAATCAAGAAACATTGTTAGTCGATGAATAAAACTTATTGGTAGGTTGGATAAGGCGCGAGCACAACGAGCGCCGCCATCCGACATTTACTCAGTAGTTACATATTAAATAGGGAGTCGTCATCCCCGCAGGGAGCCGTAGACCAGCAAAGCTAATCCAGTGACCCAGCAGTGCTAAAAAAGTCACTGGATCCCTACGGGATGACGACTCCCAGAGAAAATATGAATCACATAATCATCCCCACCAACTGGCAAACTCATCAGCAATCGCTTCGCGAAATCCGCGAGCTAGTTTTTATTCAAGAACAACAAGTTCCCATTGCTGATGAGTGGGATGATAAAGACGAAACTGCAACGCATTTCCTGGTAACCACAGACGCAGGCATAGCCATCGCTTGCGCGCGATTGTTGGTGGAAGCCCACGCGAATCAAACCCTTTATCATATTGGCCGCGTTGCTGTTTTAGCGAAGTATCGCCAACAAGCGATTGGGCGCGAATTAATGGCCGCAGTAATTACCTATTGCAAACAAGCTCATCCTGATTACAAAATCTACCTACACGCCCAAACCACTCGCCAGCGGTTTTATGAGCATTTAGGCTTTACTGCCTGCGGTGAGGTATTTATGGATGCGGGCATCCCGCACATTGAAATGTGGCTCGTTTAAGTTGAAGTAATGAGTTGAGGAAGCAGGAACACTATGAGCGAAATATCAACTGTCAGCCCCGATCTTTTTTTGTTGAGTTCTATGCAAGATTTTCAAGAGCAATCGTTGAAACTGCTAAGCCAGTCACGACGAACGATTGCCATCCTAAGCAGCGAGCTTGATGAAGCTATTTATGGTAGCGATGATTTTATCCAGGCCATATCAAGCTTTGTGCGCAGCAGCCGCTACGCGCAAGTGCAAATATTAGTGAAGAATACCAAGCCCATCATCGAGACTGGCCATAAACTCGCCAAACTGCATCAACGCCTCTCTAGCAAAATTCTATTTCGCAAACTCACGGTGGAGCCTGACAACAACGAAATGGCATTTATGCTGTGCGATACCAACGCTCTACTTTATAAAAATGACGATAGAGTTTTTCAGGGCTTTGCAAACTTTAATGCAGCTGTAGAAGTAAAACGTTTTCGCGAAGTCTTTGATTATGTGTGGCAATACGGTGAAGCTGAGCCTGAGTTACAAATACTGCACATCTAGTCTTTAGTGGCATTAACTGCTCCTTTGAATGTACTCTTGAATGCCAGCCACGCATTTTGTCGGTGCAAATTTCACACAAATTGTAAATTTGCACTTTTCTACGGGAAATAGCGTAGTTTTTGGTTGCTGATTCTATTTTTATCCTTTATATATAGCTCCAATCCTTGCAGTAGGTATTTTGAACCTATAAAAACAGGGGTTTTTGAGCAAGCCGAGCTTAGTGTTAATAGGTTGACTGCATCAACCGATTCAGCCGTTTGCTTACAGAATAAACACATCAAATGATCATTCACGATAAAGGAATCCACCATGGTTGCCAAAAAAACGCCTGCTGCAAAACCTGCCGCTAAAGCCGCACCAAAGGCTGCTGCCAAACCAGCCGCTAAAGTTGCCGCTGCAAAAGCACCAGCTGTGAAGGCTGCGCCAAAAGCTGCTGCAAAAAAAGCACCCGCTGCTAAAGCTGCTCCAGCTAAAAAAGCGCCTGTTGCTAAAGCCGCACCTGCTGTTGTAAAACCTATTGCTGAACGTCAAAACAAAACTCAAATGCTGCAACAAATTGCTGACTCAACTGAGTTGAGCAAAAAACAAGTTCAATCAGTGCTGGACGAGTTGACCAACATTATTGAAGGTCATGTTAAGAAGAAAGGCGTAGGTGAGTTTGTATTCCCAGGCCTGTTCAAAATCACTTGTGTTAAGAAGCCAGCAACCAAAGCTCGCAAAGGCATTAACCCATTCACTGGCTTAGAAGTAACTTTCAAAGCTAAGCCAGCAAGCACCACTGTTAAAGTTCGCCCGCTGAAAAAACTGAAAGAAATGGCTCTTTAATTAGCGCGCCTTTTCAAACTAAAAAACCCCGCAAATGCGGGGTTTTTTTATGGCTTTAATTCCCTATGAAATATCTTAGCGCAGCAAGCTTAACACTTGATTGGGGCGCTGATTTGCTTGGGCTAACATCGCTTGCGCTGCTTGCAATAGCACTGTTGAGCGGCTCAATTTCGCTGTTTCTTGGGCGAAGTCAGTGTCCACAATACGTGACAAAGCGGCCGTTGTTTTCTCTGAAATATTGCCTAAATTTGCTACCGTAAAATCCAAACGGTTATTCACTGCACCGAGACTGGAGCGCGTATCGTTAATGGTTTTCAGGGCGTTATCAACAGTAGCAATCGCTTTTTGCGCCGAGCTTAATGTCAGAATATTTAAACCGCTTAATGAGCTACCATTAAAGTGCTGAGTTTGTAGATTCATCTGCATTAAGCCTGTAGCCGTTTCTCCATTATCTGTGAGTGTTATCCGAATCGACTCGTCATTGAGTGAAGTTAATTGGATTCGTGCATTCACCTGTATAGATTCGTCCGTTAACAAATTGTTATTCGTGGTGTCAGACAAGTCTGCGCCGCTTGCGGCCAAAGTAACACTCAATCCTAATGCGTGAAGCGTTTTCAATCCTTTAGTATTTCCTAAGGATATATTGAACGCAGAAGAACCTGATAAAACGATACTGCCGTTCTCATCAATTTTGGCGTGAACACCGGTTTGTGCTTCTTTTGTATTCAGTTCGGAAACAATTGTTGAAGCGTTTGTAATATCGGTAAGATTAATTTCTATACCTTTAATTTTAAGTGAGCCAGCGGTACCAGAATCGGCCAATAAATTTAATGCTGTATAAAAACCGGTCGAGTCAGAGAGGTTTATTTTCCCCTCTGAATACATATGAAATAAACCTGAATCGTCTACATATGCCATAACACCAGTAGCACTTGCCGCATTATTAATATTGGCTGCTACTGTTTGCAGCGTTTCACCTGCCGTTATCGCAATGCCAAGGCCGTTTATTCCAATCACGCCCGTAGCAGGCGCAGTAATATTCGCACTAGATGCACGAATTTCTGTTGTTGCACTCGAATTAAATCGGCTGGATAAAACCGCTGCAAGACTCGCCTGCACAGACGTCTGTTCGGACACTTTGTTAATGGCATCCACCTTACCCTGCAACCCTGTGCTTGCTGTAGTCGCGCCAACACTCACACCATTAATGAACAAATCGTTTGCCGCTAGCGCAGTGCTTTGGTCTGCCGAACTCAGCGCACGCCCTAAGACTTTACTATCTTGCTGCTCCATAAAACCCAAGCTTTCAAGAACTGCATCAGAGCCAGCTGCACCTTTCTCAATTGAAATTGGTTCCCCCGTTTTTGACTTGAGCACTAATTGCGCATCAGCAGTTAATGAGCCGCCACTCAAACCGGCAGGAATAATGAAATTAAAGTTTTGGGCTGGAAGGCCTGAGTTATCCAATAATACATTTGCATTTGTAATTGCGGCAAAACCATAATCTGAACCAGCAACAGACCCAGTATCGGTTTCAACACCCGTCAAACCATCTAGGTCCAGGGATTCTTTTCCCGCCCCTAACACAGTGGTTAAACCAGCGTTTGCAACACTGGTCATAAAATCAAATCCGTTAGCGGAAACCCAATTGTTAAAACTCGTGAGATCCGACCACGCGGCGACGGAGTTTGTAGCTGCAACAGATTGCAATGCTTGATCTAATGTTGACGCTGGCCCAGGCACTTTCATTTGAGCAAAGACTTCGATTATGCCTGTACCACCCGCATTGATAATACTTTGATGCAACATTTTCACCGCAACATAACCCACACTGTATCCCTCTGCAGGAGGTGAACCCACAGCCTGAGCACCTGTAAATGCAGCTTGAAATTCTGCGAGGGTATCGAGAGTACCAGAATTGATATCACCTTTTACACGTTCATCCGCACCGTGAATGAACTCGGCAACACCCTCCGTGAACCAACCCGGCAGCGCATCCATTGCCATATTCCGAGTCATAACTGCATGCACCATTTCGTGCGCTATGATTCGATCACTGTAAACAATACCGGCAACCAAATTACCGTTTGGTAAACTCGCAGGGGTAAAATCTGCCATGTCGATATTCAATTCTAAATTAATACCTTTTTGCCCCGCCGCAGCGGCCCAGCTTACCGACGCAATATTATTTGATGGCCCATCCGACTCAACATCACCAATGGGATTAATATCCAGCGTTAAATTAACACCATCACCCGACATTCCAAAATAGGTACTGATTAAATTTTCTGATTCGGAGATCCAGCCCGTTTGTAATGCCTGCACTATAGCCGTGACATTAGGATCTGGATTTACGCCTAGACTGATACCCGTAGCGACTCCACCTGTGCTATCCACAATTGTCAAAGTTGCTAAACTACTGCTGGTAAGCGATAACTTGCCATCTGCTTCAATCGCAGCCTGAATAACATTGCCCGTTTTTTCATTTATTTTTGAAACTAATTCATCCATATTACTCGTGTTAGTTATGGTATAAACAACAGTACTTCCATCCATATTGACTGCAGACAAACTCAGAGTTTGTGATCCACTCAAAATACCATTTCCAGTATCTTTGGCCATGGCGATGACCATGGTTGATGCTTCTATATCGGTGAAGGATTCGTTAATCGAATTAACCAAATCAGACACTTTTGTTCCAACCGGCGCAGCCTCAATACCTTTTCCATTGATTTTAAACGCCGCGGCGGGAATGCCGCTCGATAGCGCCCCGGTATTGGTCACACTCATTTGCGCACCCATTAGGTCGCCAGAGCTGCCTGAAATACCCAGGGACTTAGTATCGACTTTGGGGATTTTAAAGCTGACTGTTTGGTTGGCATCCGCACCCACTTGTAGATCAACTTGCGCACCGCTGCCGTCTAAAATTTTCCTGCCATTAAACTCTGTATTTTTTGAGACAAAATCAACTTGGCTTAAGAGTTGTTTCACTTCAGCATTAAGGGTCGCGCGGTCGCCATCGCTGTAAATGCCGTTGGCAGCTTGAATAGAGATCTCCCGAATACGCTGTAGCATATTCGAGGTTTCATTAAGGGCGCCTTCGGCTACTTGAATCATGGAAATGCCGTCATTGGCATTGCGAATTGCTTGGTCTAAACCGCGGACTTGGGAGGTCATTCGACTACTAATCGCCAAGCCAGCTGCATCATCTGCAGCAGCATTAATACGCTTACCAGACGACAAGCGTGTTGTCGCCCGATCCAGCTCTTCGCCAGAACGCATAATCTGGCGCTGGGCGCTCATAGATGCAGTATTAGTATTAATGACGAGGGACATGTGGTCGAAACACTCCGTATTTACCAAGACCTCAGGAACCCTAGGATTCCTGAGATTTCATATACGTTGTATCGACCTTTTGAAAAAAAGCTTTAGCGGGATTTAGAAAATATATTACTCGTCAGATGAAGCAGATAAAGCTTTAAACGCGCCAGTTAAAAACGTGCCCGTAGATTTCAAGCTGCGCACTATAGTTTCCATAGCACTAAATTGTGCTTGCAAGCGGGCACGATAAGCTTGGCTTCTGCGATCTACGGTTTCCATATCCGTTTTAATTTTTGCAACATCTTTATTGATACTTGTCTCGCGATTTTTTATCAGACCATTGGTTTTTAAAAAATTATCAATAAGCACTTTAAAAGTACCCGAGAAGCCGCGCGAAAAAGTAATATTGCCCGTAGTGGCACCCGCGGTTATTTGCATGCTTAAACCTTCAGCCTTACTGTTCAATGCAGGTAAAAGCACATTGCCAAATCCAAAAGCAGCGACACCATCAACAGTACCCGCCACATCATTACCCGCAGTACCTGCCGCAATACTAATTCCCATGTCTGCCATATCCGCACTGGCAGCAGTGACTTCAACCTTGCTACTACTACCATAAGCCGCCGATGTAAATTCAAGCTTGCCGGTGGTGCTATTAAATGCAACACCTACAGTCACTTTTGCCGCGGTTAAATTTGTATCCAAATTAATGAGTGATTGTAAATCTGCCGCCAAATCAGCACCAGATGTATAATTTTTTGCGGGTAGAACAATAGAGGCTGTAGCAATGCCATCAACCTTTGCCGTGAAGCTATAGGTTTTTCCAAGTGCAGATGTATCAACGGCAATAACATCACCTACCGCACCCGGTATAGCGCCACCCAATAATTGCCCCTTGGTAGGCTGAGTTGTTACATTTACAGCGTAAGTACCGGGTGTACTTTTATCGGAATATTTAGTAAGTAAAATTTGCGCGTTGCTAGACGATGTTTTTGGCACAAACAAATCACGAACCGCTTCAAAATTATTATCAATTGCAGAGCGAAAACTGGTTGGATTCGTTGAATCATCAATGGTTAAGGTGCCATCTGTGCCAAGATTAGTACGAATACCAAGACTCGAAAAAGAATTAAATCCACCATCCAGCCCAGCTACCGCAGCATTCAATTGGCTGCGAACTTGTTGTACTAAATTTTTAGCCATAGGGTCTTGGCGCAAACTGCCATATTCATTTTTTTCAGCGTCAAATCCAATCAACTTTTTAGTATCTGCTAAAAAGGTGTTGTAAGCCGCAACGAAATCACGAATCGCTTTTTCAGCAATACTTTTATCGGCAGTAATACCAATATTGACTGTTTCAGTTGTAGATTTATTGAAAAGATCAAACTCCAAACCTTCCACAACATCAGTAATATGATTGGTTGCGCGGGTTACTGTTAAACCATTAACACGCAAGACGGCATCTTTACCCTCTTGTTGCTGGGTCAAATTTTTAGTGCTGTTATTAAAGTTAAAACTGGCCAAACCCAAAGCACTAGGTGTTTCGGTTGCGGTAATTTCAACTTCGTTACTTTCACCTGAAGGACCCGTAATCAATAATTTATAGGCACCAGCCTGCCCAACGATACTGGCCTTAACACCAATATTGGATTTATTAATAGCATCGCGTAACCCTGTTAATGAATTATTGCTGTCATCAATAGTGATAGTTGCGCCGGTTTTAGTGCTATCAACTGTAAATGTATCAACTACCGGTGGAGTCGCCAAAGGTAATACATTGCTCCAGCCGCCTAAACGTATGGCTAAGGTACCCTTGCCAATAGGTGCCGTTTGAGACGCAAAACTACCCGACGTTATAGATTGAGCTTGAGCAATTTGATCCACATTTAGACTGAATTCCCCTACAGATGCTTTGGCATCTAACTTTGTGATACCCAGCAGCGTTGTAGTAGGTACAGAAGCAGATTTAGCGTTGAAGGTATCTGGATTACCTAAAAGCGAGGACGCTCCCTCAAGCTTACTGAACGCTGAGCGAAGTAGGCCAAAATCAGATATTTGCGTTTGTAGCAGTGTTTCTTTTTTGGTCAGTCGGTTGGTTTCGGGAAGCTTGTTGACCTCAACAAGCTGATTGACCAACGAGGAAGTATTAATACCCGACCCAGAGCCAAGCGCACTTATGATAGTTGAGCCTGTACTCGTCTTGGTAGTACCGGTACTTGATACAGTATCCATGGGCAATCGCCTCCAAAAACAATTTCGCTATCAGGTTAGCGGCAATAGTTGAATAAACTTTAGCCTAAATATGTCTATTCAGCTCGTTTATTAAAT
Source organism: uncultured Cellvibrionaceae bacterium (assembly GCA_964653305.1). GTDB lineage: Bacteria > Pseudomonadota > Gammaproteobacteria > Pseudomonadales > Cellvibrionaceae > Cellvibrio. The sequence goes on from CAZZEV010000006.1 coordinate 17,515, forward strand.
ACCGAGCCCTGCTTTGCGACCAACGGTAAAACGTTGCCGCCTACTCTGCCCTAGTCACAAAACTTGCCGCTCAAAAAGTACTATCTGGCGTTAAATTAACTAAATTTATAGCTATCGCATGATCTATAACGTTCTATGCACAGAGCACACCAATATTGATAACGGCTTGAAGGCGCGGAATAATTTAAGCCGAGTACTGCGCAGAAACATCTTTGCTAAGTTCATAGTGGTATTATTCGCACCCTCTGCCTTATTTCATTCGCTCATAATTGTGCCAAATTACACATGCAGCTAAATACCCAAGCATTACAGAAACTTATCCCGTTAATTAGCATTATCTTATTTTGCGCGGCCGCCTATGTGGTTCACCACCAAATTGCAAATTATGGTTGGGGAAACCTCTGGGTTGATTTATTAGCAACGCCGAAAGAAACCTTACACGCCATGTTTTTTATGGCCGTATTTGGGTATGTCACACTAAGCCTGTGTGAATGGATTGCTTTTCGTTACACTCAAGAAAAACTGCCGTATAGATTCATTTTGCTTGGGTCATTTTTAAGCAACGCGATCAGCCATAATGTGGGAGCATCGCCCATCTCCGGTGGTGCGATTCGTTACAGGTTTTATAAGGAATGGGGGCTTAGTAATGGAGCTATCGCAAAAATTACTGTATTCGGTACCATCAGTTACTTTTTAAGCGCTTTTGCTTTATTAATTATTGCTTCCCTTGTTGAGTACAACTCTGCCCCTTTAGAATCCGATGCCGCAAAAAATACAGTTCGTGTATGGCTAATTATTGGCACTGGCTCAATCGCCACTTGGATATTACTCAGCTTTTTAAGTAAGAAGCAATTCACCTTCGGGAAGTTCTCACTTTATCCACCTACTCCCACCTTAGCATTTCAGCAGATCAGTGTTGGCGCAATTGATTTGGCCATCGCGTCAATAGTGCTTTACATCCCTTTGTTAAATTTTACCGACATCAGTTTTAGCGAATTTTTAATCTATTATGTGATTGCACAACTTTTTGGATTAATAAGCCAAGTACCCGGTGGTATAGGTGTTTTTGAAAGTAGCTTTATGCTCTTGGCTGGTACTCGCTTCCCTCCGGAGCAACTCCTTTCCGCGCTTATTATTTATCGGATCGTTTACTACATTGTTCCGCTTCTATTCGCGGGCTTATTAATTGCCGGCTATGAAACCAAAAGCCACCGTTTTGTATACACTTTAAAAATTCACTACCTGTTTAAGCTTATTTACTTTGCAACACCTAAGATTTTTTCAGTGTTGTTGTTGCTTGGTGGGTGTATTTTATTGGTTTCAGGTGCAACGCCTGGTGTTCAAGAACGCTTGGATTGGTTGCAATTTTTTATGCCTCTGCCATTAATTGAGTTTTCGCATCTGATTAACAGCTTGGTCGGGCTGGGGATGATTTTTTTATCTCGAGCAGTGAACATTAAGCTCGACTCTGCCTATTACGCAACGATCATATTATTGTCAGTTGGCATTGTTGCTTCACTGGCGAAAGGCTGGGATTTTGAGGAAGCAACCATCCTAGGCATCATGTTGATTGCCTTTATTCCTGCGCGCAAACACTTTTACCGCAAATCAGCACTCATTAAATTGGAAATACCCTTTTCCCAGCTAATAATAGGTGCAGCGATTATTGGCCTTTCAACTTGGCTAGGATTCTTCTCCTACAAAGACGTGGCTTACTCGAATGACCTTTGGTGGCAATTCTCACTCGATAGAACGGGCGATGCCTCGCGCTTTTTGCGATCACTTTTTGTTATCTCAGTCGTCTGTGGTGGAGTTCTGATTTATCGCCTTCTAAGTAAAACAACAATTGACCTCGCCCTACCCACTAAAGAAGAGCTAGATATAGCAACAAAAATTGTTCACGACTCAAATACAACTGACCACCATTTGGTGTTAACCGGTGACAAATATATTTTGTGGAGCAAAACCCAAAAAAGCTTCTTGATGTTTGGCGTTACTCATAAATTCTGGATCGCCATGGGAGATCCTGTGGGCGACCCTGCTGAATTTGAAGAACTGGTTTGGCGCTTTAGAGAATCTGCAGACAAAGTTGCTGCACAAATAGCTTTTTATGAAATTGGAATTAAAAGTATTCCACTCTATTTAGATTTAGGTTTAAGCCTCATTAAATTAGGCCAACAAGCACTTATCCCCTTGGAGGGCTTTGGGCTCGAAGGCAAAAAACGACAAAATTTCCGCAGCGCGATTAACAAATACCAACGCGAAGGCTTTAGTTTTGAAATAGTGTATTCACATCAGGTGGAAGCTATTCTGCCCAATTTAAAACGCATTTCTGACGAGTGGCTGAAAGAAAAAAATGCAAAGGAAAAACGTTTCTCTCTAGGCTTTTTTAATGATGAGTACTTAAAGCATTGCGAGTTAGCCGTTGTTAAAAAAGATGGGGAAATCTATGCGTTTTGTAATTTATGGGCGCTCAACAATAGGCGTCAAGTGTCGATAGACCTAATGCGCTATTTACCCGGGACCCCCAACGGTATTATGGAGTACCTGAATATTAGTCTTGCGCTATGGGCAAAAGAACAAGGTTTTACCTATTTCTGTTTGGGCATGGCTCCACTTTCAGGCCTGGAAAATCATGCACTAGCCCCACTCTGGCATAAGATTGGTAATACTATTTTTCGCAATGCGGGCGATTTTTACAATTTTGAAGGCGTTTATTTTTATAAAGACAAATTCAACCCTACGTGGGAACCCGTTTATTTAGCCGCACCACCAGGCCTTCAAACGGCAGCGGCACTTCTTTCTGCAACCACACTTATCTCCGGTGGCGTAAAAGGTATATTTTCAAAATAGTTATATCCTCTGCTAAATATTAAGGCACCTGATACATATGAATTCATCGTTAAAATACAAATTCACGCTCACCGGTTTATTCGCCACCATTCTGGTGGCGAGCGTTGCATACATCGCTGCAAAGGGGAACAAAAAACCAGAGAATCATGCAATTCTTGATGAGATTGTGACCCTCACTAATCAGAAAAAAGTTCATGTAATTCGTAGTGAAAAGCCTGAGAAAGGATTAGTGCTTTTAATCGATGACAACAGTTCAACCGAGAATAACTACGCAAAAAAATTTGCTGCCCTAAGCTATTACGTAGCTATAATTGACAATCAGGATCTACTGAATTCTCTTGCCAACAGTGGCGAAAACAATAGTTCATGCTTAAATGTAGCCAAAAAACTGAGCGAACTTAGCTTGGAACTCAACAGTAAATTTTCCTTGAACAATAAAAATCTACCCATTCTGGCAGGCATTGAAAACGGTGCTGCGTCGCTCTATGCCGCTCTTTCGCAAGCAGAGAAAAAAACGTTTCATGCTGCTGTGGGGATTAATTTTACTCCGCAACTAACTACTCATACCCCACTTTGTAACCAGGAAACTTTTAGCGCTAGCTCAAATGGCTCTTTGATAGCGCTTAAAAGCATGAATCGCCTGCCCACCAGTTTCTATATTTTCCAAGACAAGAGCTTATCCGAAAATTTAAATACGAATGAGTTTGCAAATAACATCAGTAATGCAAAACTCACCATCGCAAAAGAGGCAGATGAAACACCACTGTCAGAAGCCATTCAAATTTTACAATGGTTAGATCCTCGCTTAACCGACCAGATTTCAGCTGACGCGGGCGACAGCGATCTTCCCTTAATTGAGGTTCCAACAGCGCAAGAAAAAAGTAACGCCACCCAATCAATGGCCATTCTTTTAACTGGCGATGGCGGCTGGGCAGAAATTGACAAAGAACTTGCAAGAATATTAGCGGCTCAAGGAATACCCACTGTAGGCTTTGATTCGCTCAGTTACTTTTGGAAGGCACGAACACCATTAACGACAAGCCAAGATATTGAACGCGTCATCGCACAATATTTGGAAAAGTGGAATAAAAAGCAAGTTATTTTAATAGGCTACTCTTTTGGCGCAGATGTATTACCTTTTATCGCCAACAACCTATCAGTGGAATCACAGAATAAAATTTCTTTAGTCGCATTGCTTGGCATGGGAAAAACAGCAGCATTTGAATTTCGCTTATCCAGCTGGATGAATGCCGATAAAAATCCAGATCGCTTGCTCATTTCGCCTGAAATTGAAAAAATGAAATGGGCAAACAGTATTTGTATTTATGGTATTGCAGATGCCGCTGCAAACTGTTTACCCATAGAAAGCCACGGAGTTAAAGCGATTAGCATGAGCGGTGATCATCATTTTGATGAGAAATATGAAGAGTTGGTTAAACATATTATGGAGAATCAAAAGCTACAATAATCAAATTGGCTCTATGTGTTCAACAGGAAGTGAAAAGAAAAACACAGAGCCTTTGTTTAATTCGGTTCGGTAATCTATGGTTCCACCCATCCGCTCTACAATAACGCGAGAGATACTCAAACCTAGACCAGTGCCATCGCGTTTACGCGTATCTGAACTATCTGCTTGCGCAAATTTTTGGAATATTTTTTTACGAAACTCTTCTGGAATACCGACACCACAATCTTCCACATAAAAATATATTGCGTTTCCATTTACACTGGCAGACACAGTAACGATGCCATCCACATGAGAAAATTTAATAGCATTTGAAATCAAATTCGACATCACTTGCAAAAATCTATCTACATCCACCAGAATTGTTATCTTTTGCATTGCAATGGCTGAGTTATCCAGCGCCAAGTGCACGCCATACTTAATGGAATAACCTGAATTTTGATCAATGGCTTGGCGCATTAAACTGTTTACATCAAACGCTTTGAGCTCCAATGTTAGCTTGCCAAATTCCAGCTTTTCTATATCCAATATATCATTGACCAAACGCCCCAACCGCTCGGCATTATTTTTAGCGATAACCAATAAATCTAAGGCTTTATTTGGAATGTCAGGAACCGCACCCCCCACCAATAAGCCAAGCACCCCTGTAATAGAGGTAAGCGGCGTACGCAATTCATGGCTAACCGTAGAGACAAATTCACTTTTTAATTTATCAATTTTTTTTCTAGACGCTATATCGTGAATTAAACAAGTGTAGATTTCTCTGTCAGGGAGTATTACGCGACCAACGGCAATCTCGATGGGGAATTTAGTATTGTCGCTACACACACCAATAGCCTCTTGAGGCTGCCAAATAAACTTATTATTGGCTTCACTATCGCGCTCAGGTGAAAAGAGTAATTCATGTAGAAGGGGAATACTGGATACAGCATTTTTTCCAATTAATTGAGCCTCATCCAACTTAAATAAAAGCCCTGCCGCAGGGTTTGCTCGTTCAATATAACCACGGTGATTAATGATAATAATGGCTTCCGCCGCGCCAGCCAAAATAGACTCTAACTCTAGGGTACGACCCTCAACTAAAGAACTTATATAATCTGTACGACCACTTACCAGCAACAAAAAACCACCTAAGAAACCACAAAATAGCAAACCGCCTGCCAATACAAACCAAGACTGCATTGTGCGTTGATCGTTAAGATAGGCTTCGGTAGGTATTATATGCAACGCCAACTCGCGACCTGCAACTTTTTTTTGCAAGCGCCAATCAAAACTGACCCTCTCAGGATATGGATTCCCATCATCGTAAAGATTAACGGGATGATCTTTATCAGTTACATCATTAAAGCGTATTAAAAAATCTGATTTTTTAAATTTATGCCGAACAATACCAACCTGATTGCTAATTTTAACTAGCGCAGTTACGTAACCATGCAAAAAATCATTGCGCATAGAAAGTGTTTTTGGTACATCAAGTGTTCGATAGACCGGCATAAATATAACGTAATATAAACTCTCATTATTATCCTGCAACAATCTCAACGGCGATGTCATTGCAACCGAGCCGGTCTGATTAGCAAACAATAAAGCCTTGCTGCGCACCACATCAGTCGACACATCAAAACCGTGAACAATTTTATTTTCTGCATAAGGCTCTACAAAAGTAATAACCACATAGCTTTCTCGCTCTGATGCAGGAACTACTTGACCCCATTTATTATGCTCATTGATATAAAAACCTGTAAATCCTTCTTTCGCCATAGCCTCCTCATAAGATTTACGCTCATCTTTGGAGACATATAAATTCCAAGACAATGCGGTCAGACTATTCGTTCCATTTAATATTTCTGATGTAAATAGCCGAAAATCCTCAGCCCTCACCTCACTCGAAGCAAGATAAAGTCCTTTCAATGGTTTTAACGCATCAATATTTTTTTCAAATGCAGAAAATAATATATCCGACATTTCCTTTGCACTATCGTGAAATTTACGCTCAACTCTTTGTTGTTCATTATTACTTGCTGAAATAAAAACACCTACCATTACGGCACTGCTTATGATTAGCGGAACACCCACTGTTTTAAAACGATTGCGCCATAAAGCGCGAGGATGGGCGAACAGAATAAAGACAAAGGGCGCCGCAATAAGCACACCTATAGCATCACCCGTCCACCACGTGACCCAGCTATAGAAAATTTGCGAAAATGAAATAACATCATTTAAGTAGAGTGAGATAACTCCAACACTCGCACTCACCATACTGGCAACTGGCCCACCCACAACAAAAAATATAAAAATACTCCACTCATCCATAAGCGCATTAGGAAAGCCAACCCAGCGTTTAATAAGACTTGCACCAACCCAGGTTGCCAAACAACTACCTAAGGCTATTTCAGAAGAAATAAGAAGTACAGGCAGACCAAAATCACCGCCGGCACTCATTGCCATACTGGTGTTTAGCAGCACAGACCCTAGAAAAACACCAAGTAAAAGCGGATTACCCCAAATTAAAACAGCCGCAAGAGAGATGCCCAAAGGAGGGAAAATAGCAGTGACAAACCCAGGAGGAATTGCAAGCAATAAAGCGAGGCGACCAGCCAGCAAATAGGCGCAGGCCAATAGAAAAACTCTAGCTAACTGAATGACAGTAGGAGATAACACTGAGGGCATAAATCACGCTCTAAAATAATATCCCCTAAGACTAGCTCAATTTTAACAAGCCGCTAATAGCTGCTCACCATTCGCGAACCATTCCATAACTCTAGAAACGAAAAAAAACCGCTGAGGGTATCAGCGGTTTTTAAAGCGAGTATCAGCGGTTTTTTGTGCCGCTCAATGGCTTAACGTAACAAGGAGAGAACTTCTTTAGGCCGTGCATTAGATTGCGCCAGCATCGCTGTTGCCGCCTGTTGCAATACTTGAGCTCGGCTCATGGCGGCTGTTTCTGCTGCGAAATCGGCATCGGTAATGCGCGAACGCGATGCTGAGGTTTTCTCAGAAACGTTAGCCAAGTTGTTAACCGTAAATTCCAAGCGATTGTTAATCGCACCCAGCTGTGAGCGAACATCGTTAATAGTATCCAAGGCCTTATCAATCACGCCTATCGCTTTTTGCGCACCTGCTTGAGTAGCAATACTAATGCTATTGATCGAACTACCAAACCCGACTCCACTTGATGATTGGTTTTGCGATTGTAAACCAGTGGCGGTTTTACCATTCGCAGTAACCTCTAGACTAATGGGCGTATTATTCAGTGAATTCAACTCTATTGAAGCTAATACGTTGGTTGCTCTCAAACCACCCAATGGCCCAGCAAGCGTTGTATCCAAACCAAGATTGGCCAGTGTTTTACCGCCATTCACATCACCAACATTTACCGAAAATGCAGAGTTGGAGTTCAGAATTAATTGTCCGAGATCATTCAAAGAAGCGAACACACCAGTTTGCGCTTGTTGCGCATTAATTTCACTAATCACCGTTGTCAAAGATGTGATGTTTGAGAGTGAAATTTGCGTGTTATTTAAAACCAAACTACCGGTTGTACCTACAGAGGGAGAATTATTGGAAACCGTTAAACCCAAACTTACCGCCGTAGTAGCCGTTTGATCAATATTGATCTGTCCATCTGAATAGAGGTGTAACTTAGCGGGCACTGCATTATCTTGAAAAGCAATGACACCCGTTGATGCAAACTGCGCATTAATGTTTGATATGACAGTTGCCAGTGGTGCTGCGCCAGCTATTGCAACGCTTACACCGTTAATAACAATGTTACCCGCAACGGCGGGACCAAACGTACCGCCAGTAACTTCAGTTGAGAGTTTGGTGGCACTAAAGTTACTGATATTTTCAGCTTTTAAACTTGCAATAACACCCGTGGTATCACTGAGCTTATTGATGTTATCAATTTTGCCTTGGAGCGTTGAGGTATTCTCACCACTCACAGTCTCACCATTTATTTTCAAATCGCCATAATTTAATGACGTAATGGATTCTGGCGCGGTAATGTGTTGACCAAAGACAGTGGCATCGTTACGTGTTTCTTGAAAACCTAATGCAGCTAAAAGCGATGGAGCTTTATAGGTGCCATTAGCCAAGCCAGAGCTAGCTACGGTTGACGACAGCGAAATATCACGGCCTTTAGCATCTGTAAGTACAATTACGCCAGCCACATTTGCTGCAGTTACGCCCGTTGAGTTAGTGATGCCATTTATATCTGCAATAACAGTGGCTATAGGATCCGCCGCTGTAAATGCCGGTAAGCTCACACCATTAATTGTTAATACTTCACCACCCACGGGAGCTACATAAGTACCGCCTGTAATTTTTGTAGGCTGTTGGGCATTAGGTCCCTGAGTCACAACAATATCTTGACCAGTTTTGGACGTAAGCGCGATCTGGCCATAGCTAGGCGTCGTAATCGTACCTAAACCGGCTGCCGCGCCCGCACCGGTTATGGCAATAGTCGCGCCGTTCGCATTGGCTAAAGACACCAAGCCCGTGTCCGTTTTAGTGGCGACAATTAAACCACCCGACTGTGCATTAATCGCGTCGATTAATTCATCCATATTATTGGTGTTATTAATCGTAAATTGGCTCGTAGTACCGTCTGGATTAGTCAAGGTGAAATTGATGGGAGCAGCCGTCGTTGTAACACCTGTACCTACCGTAGTGGTAGTTACCTCGTTAAACGCGGTTGCCGTTATACCTTCAACTTTTTCGTTGATATTGGCTAACAATTTTTCAAAGGTATCTGGCGGAACCTTGGTGCCATCAAAGGCGCCAATGCTTTGGCCATTAATTAAAATGTCGCCATCTTTAAAGCTTGTGGTCGTAATAGCTTGGCCTAGGTGAGTACCTGTTACATCACCACCCGTGGTGCCCATACCCAAGGTTTTGGCATCCATTTTCGGAATTTTCATGGTGATGGTTTGATTGGCATCTGCACCGACCTGCAAATTCACTTTACCAAGCGTGCCATCTAATAAATTTTGGCCGTTGAACGAGGTAGAGGTAGCAATACGATTCAATTCTGCGGTGAGCTGTTGAACTTCAGCATCCAGCGTTTTGCGGTCGGCATCTGTGTAGATTCCGTTCCCTGCTTGAATGGAAAGTTCGCGCATACGTTGCAGAATATTGGTGGTCTCTTGCAAGGCACCTTCTGCGGTTTGAATTAAAGAGACACCGTCGTTGGCGTTGCGGATCGCTTGATCCAAACCACGCACTTGCGATGTCATACGGTTAGAAATGGCCAAACCTGCCGCGTCGTCTTTAGCAGAGTTAATGCGTAGGCCTGATGATAAGCGCTCGGTTGCTTTATCTAATGCGCCGCCGGAATTCATCAATTGACGTTGAGAGTTCAGAGACGCAACGTTTGTGTTAATAACTAAAGACATGATTTATCTCCTAAGGATTTTTCCTGCTCAGAGTCTTAACTCTCTGCGACAAGTCAATGATGAAGCCCGCAAGAAACTTGAAAACTTCGCGGCAGATCCTGGCAAACTTACATAGTTAGCTGCGTCAGGATTTTGTTACTTCTTTGCCTAAATGACTTTTTGCACAGACTGTGCCAAAAATAATCAAAAGTGAGATT
>CAZZEV010000007.1:0-16776 GCA_964653305.1 uncultured Cellvibrionaceae bacterium
GCCAAGCTTACTGAAATGGGAAAGCCGGTTTCCGCTAGGTTTGCTGCCGGTAAAATGAGATCGCGAAATTTCAGAGCACCGCCGAGTTGTTGTAATTTGTGTAGTGCCATTACCGAACCCGGAATTCCCACGGCTAGAGCGCCGGTGCGGCTCAATTCAGGGTTTGCTTTTCCGTCGGCTAAAAACATATCCCGCTGTGCAGCAGCTGGCGCCATTTCGCGGCCATCGATCGCAAATATTCTTCCATCTGCCAAGCGCACTAAAATAAAACAGCCGCCACCAATGCCCGAGTTGTGCCCGTCTACCACGCCCAAGGTAAAGGCTGCCGCAATGGCTGCATCCACGGCGTTACCGCCGCGAGCTACAACGTCCATGGCGATACCGCTTGCATGAGGGCTTACGGTTGCAATTGCAGTTTTGCCATCTGCACTGATGCGTGCGTAGGAATTAGCTTGCGCTGATTCCTCGGCGTGTACTGCATTCGTAAAGGCGATGAAGAGTAAGGCAAATAGCCAGTTTTTCATGAATATTTCCTAGTAGATTTCTCGCGGCGTAAGAGATGAGGCGCTAGGTGCGGGAAGGGCGAGCGTGTATATGTTTCGTTCAGCACAATATTTCTATGAACGCGGCGGTTAAGACGCCGCCATTGTAGTCGGCATTTGAGATGAAGGCTAATGGTTGACGGCTGTGTTTGGAAGTAGAGGTTGGTCTTAGAATTTGGCGGTGTTTGTCTAGGTTTTTGTGCTGTAGCGAGTTGAGTACTGGTTACTTAGCCTGGGTAAACGCACATTCGTAAGCTTATTCCAAAATAAATTGACAGCGCTGTTGACAGCGCTGTCAGTGACCTCTAAAGTAGCCCTACGAGTTAATGACAGGGCCTGATTTTTCGGCGCTCTTTCAAAGTGAAAGTCTCTCACCGTCGATGTCTGGTTGATGCATCGACGTCTCCCTCTTGCCCTTTAGGTTCTAAAGGGCTTTTTTTTGCCTGCTTTTCCTATAAACCCTTCCATTTGACCAATTCTGCGTCTAGGTTATTTTCCATGTTGCTGGCATAATCAGCGCCCCCGTTTTTGGGCTTATCCGCTTGCAGTTCAAAATGCGCATAATCCCAGCCTAAGTGCGTCTAGGTCTTTGCAGATGCACACCCTACAGATATCAGAGGATTAACATGCAACCAGCTATAAAGCCCCGCAACCCCAATTTCTCATCTGGCCCTTGCAGCAAGCGTCCAGGGTACAGCTTGGATCAATTGGATGTTTCTACTCTTGGCCGTTCACACCGTTCAACTATCGGCAAAGCTGCTCTTCAGCGCGCCTGTGAAGACACTGCGGAATTGTTGGGCTTGCCAGCCGGTTATCGCGTTGGCGTAGTGCCAGGCTCAGACACTGGCGCAGTGGAGATGGCCATGTGGTCGCTCTTGGGCGCACGTGGTGTTGATATTCTGCAATGGGAATCTTTCGGTAACGGCTGGTTGAGTGATGCCACCAAAGAATTAAAGTTGACTGTAAATGCCCATAACGGCGAATACGGTTTGTTGCCTGATTTAACCAAAGTGAACTTTGATAACGATGTTATCTTCACATGGAATGGCACCACCTCAGGTGTAAGAGTCCCAAATGCCGATTGGATTCCTGCTGACCGTAAAGGTTTGACAATTTGCGATGCGACATCGTCTGTATTTGCGATGGAAATGGAATGGGAAAAATTAGACGTAATCACTTTCAGCTGGCAAAAAGTGCTTGGTGGCGAAGGTGCTCACGGTATGTTGATTTTGAGCCCACGCGCGGTTGAGCGTTTGGAGTCCTACAAGCCAAGCTGGCCAATGCCGAAATTGTTCCGCATGACGAGCGGCGGAAAAGTAGTAGAAGGTATCTTCAAAGGCGATACCATCAATACTCCTTCTATGTTGGCAGTTGCCGACTACTTGGACGCGTTGGATTGGGTTCGCTCAATTGGCGGCGTGAAAGAAACCATCGCGCGCTCAAACGCAAACTTGGCTGTTTTAGAAAAGTTTGTTGCCGCGAATGATTGGATTAGTTTTCTGCCACAATTGCCTGAAACGCGTTCAAACACGTCAGTATGTTTCGTGTTGAAAGCAACGCCGGATCAAGTAAAAGCCATGATCAAGTTGTTGGACAAAGAAGGCGTCGCTTACGACATTGGCGCCTACCGCGATGCTCCAGCGGGCTTACGTATTTGGTGTGGTGCGACCGTTGAAGCGGCTGATCTTGAAGCTTTATTACCTTGGTTGACTTGGGCTTATCAAGAAGCCACTAAAGGTTAATTGCTGAATGAATCTTTAAGGGCTGTGTTTATACACGGCCCTTTTTGTTTAATTCGATTGTTTAGTTATGACTCTTAAGAACGATGACTCTCTTGTCACATCGAAGAAGGAAAAAATCATGTTTAAAATTAAAACGTACAACACTATTTCTATCAAAGGCCTAAGCCGTTTTGGCCGTGAAAAATACGAAGTAGCGAGTGATATTGGCGCGCCCGATGCGTACATTCTCCGCAGCCATAAATTGCAAGGCGAAGCTTTGCCTGCAAGCGTTAAAGCCGTTGCGCGCGCTGGTGCAGGCACTAACAACGTGCCAGTTGCTGAGTACACTAAATTGGGTGTTGTGGTGTTCAACTCACCCGGCGCCAATGCCAACGCAGTAAAAGAATTGGTGCTCACCGGTATGTTGCTTGGCTCGCGCGGAATTTTGCCGGGTATGGCTTATGTGAATGGTTTGACTCACATGACTGACGCCGACGAAATGTCTAAATTGTTGGAAAAAGAAAAATCCAACTTCGCTGGTTTTGAGTTACAAGGCAAAACCTTGGGTATCGTGGGCTTAGGTGCAATCGGTTCTATGATTGCCGATGCCGCTTTAGCTTTAGGCATGAACGTAGTCGGTTTTGACCCAGCACTGTCAGTAGATGCTGCGTGGCGTTTGCCAAATCAAGTTGCCAAAATGGAAAACTTGCAATCACTTTTGGCGCGCGCAGATTATGTGACTTTGCATGTTCCAGCGATTGATGCCACCAAGCACATGATCAATGCTGAAACCTTGAAAGTGATGAAAAAAGGTTCGGTGCTTTTGAACTTCGCACGCGAAGCCATCGTTGATGCGCACGCAGTAATTGACAGTTTGAATGCCGGTCATTTAGGCAAATATATCTGCGATTTCCCAGAGCCCATTCTGCTGAATCGCCAAGACGTTTATGCTATGCCGCACATCGGCGCCAGCACTGAAGAAGCTGAAGAGAACTGCGCGATTATGGCGGCAGATCAGCTGATGGATTACCTCGAAAACGGCAATATCAAAAACTCAGTAAACTTTCCAGCCGTGGCTATGGATCGCGCTGCTAACACAGGCGCGCGTATAACTTTCTCTAACGAGAATGTATCGGGTGTATTGGGTCATGTGTTGTCGGTGTTGGCGGATAACAATGTGAATGTGATCGATATGGTTAACAAAAGCCGTGGCGATGTGGCTTACAACATTATTGATGTGCAACAAGCTCCAGCTGCTGTGCTTGAAGCTATCGCGAAAGTTGAGCATGTGATCGCCGTTCGCGTTATCTAGCGTTTCCCCCTCACACAGGCCGCTCGGCCTGTGTGATACTGGCAATTCATAAATCATGTCTGCCAGCTGCTTATGTATAAAATTGTCTTCTTTGTCCCAGAATCCCATCTTGAGCTTGCTAAAACTGCGGTCTTTAACGCGGGTGCGGGCACAATTGGTAATTACGATCAATGCTGCTGGCAAGTTGCGGGGGTAGGGCAGTTTCGCTCTCTGGTGGGCAGTCAGCCGTTTATTGGGCAATCCCATCATTTAGAGCAAATCACTGAATATCGCGTTGAATTGGTTTGCGATGATGCGTGTATTAAGCCAGCCGTTGCAGCGCTGCGCGCAGCCCATCCCTATGAAGAGCCCGCGATTGATGTGTGGCGTTTGGCGGAGTTGGAGCCATGAACAGAGTTTGGTGGCAAAGCATCTCAGACGCCTTAAGTACGAATGGGCATTTGGGCTCCTTTGAGGGCGAGTTCCCAAAGCAAGCAGCGGTTATGGTGTTGATAACGGATGCTCCCGAGCCAGAACTCATTTTTACCTTGCGCGCGAAACATCTCAATCAGCATGCGGGTGAGGTGTGTTTCCCAGGTGGTAAATGGGAACCCCAAGATGATTCACTACTAACAACAGCGCTGCGAGAGACCCACGAAGAGATTGGCTTGGCGCCAAATATGGTTGATGTGCTCGGCGCTTTGCCCGCCAGAGCAACAAAATCAGGTGCCATGGTCCAACCCTTTGTAGGCAAGATTCCTGAGGAGTGCCGTTTTCATCTCAATCACCATGAGCTAGAGGAGTTGTTCTCCGTTCCTCTAACCGCCTTTCGGCAAGGTTTACAGATACGAATGGATGTCTTCGAGCGAAATGGGCTGCGCGTGCGGATTCCTGCTTATCGCTACCAAAATTATGAAATTTGGGGTTTTACCGCTGGCGTCACTGCAGAGTTGCTGACGCTGTTGCAGTCTTTACCCTTGCATGCAGCGTAGAATTCACATCTCAGAAATCATGATGGCTTGGTTTGACTTAAGACGATCCTCTGCCAATATGAGAGCACGCCTTTTATAAAAACAATAACTCTTAAATTTACGGCTCCTAAATTCATGGGTGTTAAATAAAGGGCAAATTAGCTCATTGTTCGGCGCATGATGCAAATGCTGATCAATGGGATCAACCCACATCCCTATAAGGTAATTAAGGATGAGAGATTTTAAAGCTCCACTGCGCGACATCGAATTCGCACTGTTTGAGGTTTTTCATTTTGAAGAGCATTACGCGGAATACTGCCCAAGCTTGGATAGAGACCTCACCAAAGCTTTATTAGATGAAAGCGCTCGTTTTTGTGAAGAAGTTTTAGCCCCGCTGTCTGCAACTGGTGACAGTGAAGGCTGTCGCCTTGAAAGTGGGCAAGTACTTACTCCTACGGGTTTTAAAGCCGCCTATCAACGATACTGCGATGCAGGTTGGCCCTCGCTTGCGCGCTCAGTGGAGTTTGGTGGTCAAGGCTTACCTCAATCCCTGGGCTTGGTCGTTAACGAACTGTCGGCCACGGCTAATTACGCGTGGACTATGTACCCCGGTCTCTCGCAAGGGGCGATGCATACCATTGAATCCCACGGGTCAGATGAGCAGAGGCAAACCTATTAGCCGGCCTTAATTTCCGCTCAAGTTACGGGCACCATGTGCCTGACAGAAGCCCATTGCGGTACCGATTTAGGGCTTTTAAAAACTAAGGCAACTCCTCTGGGCGACGGCCGTTATTCATTGAGTGGTACCAAGATTTTTATTTCCTCGGGAGATCATGATCTTGCCGAGAATATTATTCACATCGTGCTTGCGCGTTTGCCCGATGCACCTGCTGGCACAAAAGGTATATCGCTCTTTATTGTTCCCAAATTCAGTATTCAAGCCAGTGGCTCGCTGGGTGAGCGCAACAATGTTAATTGCGGTTCGCTAGAGCACAAAATGGGAATTCACGGCAACGCAACATGCCTCCTGAATTTTGATGGCGCTGTTGGTACTCTTTTAGGTGAGCCACATAAAGGCCTGAATCTGATGTTTACCTTTATGAATCTGGCGCGGTTGGGTGCTGCTTTGCAAGGTTTAGCGCACGCCGAATTGGGGTTTCAAAAATCGCTGAGATATTCGCAAGAACGCTTGCAGGGGCGGTCTTTATCGGGGACTAAAAACCCAGCCTATAGTGCGGATCCCATCATTGTTCATCCTGACGTGCGCCGCATGTTAATGACCCAGAAAGCTTTGTCCGAAGGTTTACGGATGATGGCGTACTATGCGGCCAAGCGTGTAGACATTGCACAATTAGGGCGGGGCGAAATGCTGTGTCAGTCCGCGTTGGATATGTTGAGCGTCATTACGCCTATTGCGAAGGGTTTTATGACAGAGGTTGGTTTTGAATCAGCCAACTTAGCGCTCCAATGTTTTGGCGGCCACGGCTATATCAAGGAGTGGGGGGTCGAGCAAAACCTGCGTGATTGTCGCATTGCATCGCTGTATGAAGGTACAACAGGTGTTCAGGCGCTGGATTTATTGGGGCGTAAAATATTGCTGTCCAATGGAAAGTTGTTGGGAAAATTCGTGGAGTGCATTCAACAGTTTTGCTTCGACCCTACAAACCCACCAGAATTGTCGCCCTATATAGAATCTTTGACTAGACTAGAGAAAGAGTGGTCAGCACTTACCGCAACAATAGGTGCCCGCGCCATGGGCAACGCCGATGAAGTGGGTGCGGCATCGGTCGATTACCTTATGTATTGCGGTTATATTTTCTTGGGTTATTTATGGGCGAGGGCAGCCAAAACGGCGGCTATAAAACTTGCAGCCGGTACCCATGAACCGGATTTCTACACCGCAAAATTAGCGACAGCACGCTTTTATTTTGAGCGAATTTTGCCGAGAACCTTGAGTTTGGCAGCCGCTATTAACTCGGGTGCCGATAATCTTATGAGTCTTGAAGCGGATCATTTTATTTTTTAATACTGTTTTAAAAATGAAGAGCAAAAATTTTAATAAGAAGTAGGAGCCAAGCAATGCCGTTACATTATCACCGTACAATTCCCGAGGTATTTGCTGAAGCTTGTCAGGAGTTTTCAGCAAGCGCCGTGTTTACTTGTATGGGGCACACGATTAGTTTTCATGAGTTGGATGAACTCAGCGGTAAATTTGCAGCTTACTTGCAGCAACATACAAATTTAAAGCCGGGCGACCGTATTGCGATTCAATTGCCTAATGTATTGCAGTACCCCATTGCCGTTTTTGGTGCTATGCGCGCAGGCCTTATTGTGGTGAATACAAACCCACTTTACACCGCCCATGAAATTAAACATCAATTAAACGATTCAGGTGCTAAGGCGCTAGTTGTGCTGGCAAATATTGCCAAAAACGCCTCAACAATTATTGCAGAAACATCGGTAGAGCAAGTGATCGTAACTGAGCTTGCGGATGTACATCCACCGTTGAAAAGACTGCTGATCAATACCGTGGTTAAATACGTTAAAAAGTTAGTGCCGGAATTTTCGTTTCCCACGCAAATAAAATTTAATGATGCTTTGCATATGGCTAAACAGCCGTGGCGAGCAGCCGCAATAAATCCTGAAGATGTTGCCGTTTTACAATATACGGGCGGCACTACCGGTGTGGCTAAGGGCGCAATGCTTACCCATCGCAATTTGGTTGCGAATATGGTTCAGTTAAACGAGCACATGGTAGATTCATTTCGCAAAAATCAAGAAGTTTATATTGCGCCGCTTCCGCTCTACCATATTTATTCCTTCACAATTCACTGCACGTCTGCAGTGTCTTTAGGTAATCACAGTATATTAATTCCAAATCCGCGCGATATTCCTGCGTTTGTCTCCACATTAAAAAAATACCCATTCACGTTGTTTGTTGGTTTAAATACTTTATTTAATGCTTTGCTGCGTAACCCCGATTTTCAAAAATTGGATTTTAGTCCCTTGCATTTAACCTCATCGGGCGGCATGGCGCTGACTACTGAAACTGCTAACAAGTGGAAAGAATTAACGGGCAGCCCAATCACCGAAGGTTATGGTTTAACTGAAACCTCTCCCGTGGTTTGCAGTAATCAATGCAATGCTGTGCAATATGGTACTGTCGGCCGCGCCTTGCCGGAAACTGAATGCAAAGTGGTGGATGAAAATGGCAATGATTTACCTGCAGGCGAAGCAGGTGAATTGTTAATTCGCGGCCCACAAGTCATGAAAGGTTATTGGCAGCGTCCTGAGGCAACAGCAGAAGTCATTAATCAAGACGGATGGTTTAAAAGCGGCGATATGGCGGTGATTGCGACAGACGGCTTCATAAAAATTGTGGATCGCAAAAAAGACATGATCAATGTCTCTGGTTTTAAAGTCTATCCCAATGAGGTAGAAGATGTGCTGGCTTGCCATCCCGATATTGTTGAAGCTGCAGTTATTGGTGTGCCTGATAGTGAAGGCAGTGAGGTGGTGAAAGCCTTTGTCGTTTCTACGAATCTTGAATTGGATATAAAAGCGGTACGCGATTTTGCCAAAACCAAATTAACCGCTTACAAAGTTCCGCACCAAATTGAGTTTTGCAAAGAACTCCCTAAGACCAATGTAGGGAAGGTATTGCGCCGCGAGTTGCGCGATAAAGAAATTGCTAAGGCGAATGCATGATTGTAACTATTAATAGTAAGTCGCTATGAAGCGCGCGTTAATTTTATCGGGTGGTGGTGCGCGTGCCGCTTATCAAGTGGGAGTGCTGCAAGCACTCGCTGACATTCTGCCAGATGAAAACATCAATCCTTTTCCTATTATTTGCGGTACTTCTGCGGGGGCTATTAATGCACTCGCTTTAGCGGCACATCCTGGAACCTTTAAAGAGTCTGTGCATTCCCTCGCTAATATGTGGCGCAGCTTAACTGTCGGCGATATTTACTTACACGGTTGGATGGATATTTTTAAAGGGCTCGGGCTTTTAGGCTTGTCGCTGTTTAATCAAGGGATTGGTCGTAAGAAGCCCTTATCACTGTTAGACAATTCCCCACTGTGGGATTTGTTGGGGTCGCGTATTCCGTTCCACAATATTCAACAATCCATCGCCAGCCAAAAGCTCCTTGCTGTATCGGTTTCAGCCATGGGGTATTCCTCGGGTCACACCGTCAGCTTTTTCCAAGGTCATGAAAGTATTCAGGGTTGGAGTCGATACAGGCGCGCAGGAGTTGCAACCGAATTGCGGTTGGAACATTTAATTGCATCGTCTGCCATTCCCACCATTTTCCCTGCGGTAAGAATTAATCGCGAATATTTTGGCGATGGCGCTTTGCGGCAATTAGCACCCATCAGTCCTGCATTACACTTGGGTGCAGAATCTTTATTTGTAATCGGTGTGAGCGGTAATAGATCATCAGTTAAACCTAACAAACGTTTGCCCGTAAAGCATTCGCCTTCCATGGGGCAGATTGTGGGTCACTTATTAAATAGCGCTTTTGTGGATTCGCTAGAAGGTGATTTGGAACATATGGAGCTTATCAATAAGCTCGTAAAATTAATTCCAGAAGAACAAAAAAATGCCGCAGGTTTTAATTTGCGCGCAGTTGAAAATATGGTGATTTCACCCTCAAGCCCCTTGGATGTTATCGCCGGTAGAAATGTGCGCTACTTGCCCGATAGTTTGCGTTTTTTCTTGCGCGCCATAGGTGCCACTGCAAGAGGTGGTGGTGCAACGGCGGCAAGTTATTTGCTATTTTCTACGGAATTTATTACCGATTTAATGGAGCTTGGGTATCAGGATGCTTTGGCAGAAACGGAGCGTATGCGAGAGTTTTTTGCCGAAAAATAAACTGATGTTATTAAGCTCACCAACAATAAATCCCCATAAAAAAATGCCGCTACTAAGAGCGGCATTTTTTTATGGGGATTTATCGCAGCGTTATGCTCTTCTACGAAAGAGGGGTAATGGTTGATCCACAGATGCTTGGTAGTATTCGTTGAAATCATTCAATGATTTCACAGCAATCTCCAAATCGGTCTCTGGGTTCGCAAACGCAAAGGCATTTACTCCACAGCGGCGCAAATAGCAGAGTTGATCGCGAATGAAACCACCCACTGCGCGTAACTCACCCTTGAAACCATAACGTTCGCGCAGCAAGCGTGCCGTTGAAAAGGCGCGGCCATCCATAAATCCGGGGAAGTTAACGCCAATAACGGGGAAGTGATTAGCTTCATCACCAATTGACTCGGCAACTTCATCGCTGTCCAACCATACGCCAACATCAGTGCGCGCTTGTAGTTGAGCTTTTTGAGCTACCCATACGCTTAGAGGCACAATCACTTGGCCAGCAGGTACGGCGACTTCAGCGGCATCACCCTCTGGTTTGGCGAGTAGTGCCCACGTGTTTTCGACGATAACGCCGTCTTTAATTAGCTTTTGCATAAACTTTCTCCTTGAATGGAGCTGCACCTATACGGCGATAGGTATCAATAAACAATTCTTCATCGGTACGGTTGGCAACGTAAACATCAACCAGTTTTTGGATGACTGATGGCATAGCATCGGCACCAAAAGATGGGCCGAGAACATCGCCGAGTGATGCGTCATTACTGGCGCTACCGCCCAATTGCACTTGGTAGAATTCTTTGCCGGATTTATCCACCCCGAGAATCCCGATGTGACCCACATGATGGTGACCACAGGCGTTCATACAGCCGGAAATATTCAGGTCGATATCGCCTAAATCGTACACGTAATCCAAGTCTTCAAACTGACGCTGAATCGCTTCCGCAATCGGGATAGATTTGGCGTTGGCGAGCGAGCAGAAGTCACCGCCTGGGCAGCAAATAATGTCAGTAATAGTGCCGATATTTGGTGTCGCGAAACCCGCAGCCTTACATTTCTGCCAAAGCGCGAACAGGTCAGATTTTTTCACATCGGCCAAAACGATATTTTGTTCGTGTGTAGTGCGCGCTTCGCCAAAGCTGAATTCATCCGCTAAATCAGCGATGATTTCCAGTTGGCCGTCAGTGATATCGCCAGGTGCAACGCCAGTTGGCTTCAATGACAAGGTGACAGCGGCATAACCGGCAACGCGATGACCGCGTACATTGCGCTGTAGCCACTTGCTGAAGGCAACACTGTTTGCAGCCTGTGCATCAACACCGGCCTGTGCGGCGGCGTTATCGATAGCTTCGTAAGCGGGAGCGGTAAAGAAGCCTTTAGCGCGTTCGATTTCGGCACGGGTCAACTTGCTGTAGCCATCTTTCATGTGTTCCCACTCGGCTTCCACTTTTTGTGCAAACACTTCGGGAGTCACCGCGCGTACCAGAATCTTGATACGGGCTTTGTACTTGTTGTCGCGACGACCAGACAGGTTGTACACGCGCAGAATCGCTTCCAAATAAGACAATAGGTCTTCTTCTGGAAGGAAATCACGAATCACGCTGCCGATTACTGGCGTACGGCCTAAACCACCGCCCACGTAAACTTTAAAGCCAATTTCGCCGCTATCTTTAAGGATAAGTTGCAGGCCAATATCGTGTACTTGCACGGCTGCACGGTCTTTCTCAGAGCCAGTTACGGCGATCTTGAACTTGCGTGGCAAGAAGGCGAATTCAGGGTGAAAGCTCGACCACTGACGGATAATTTCGCAGTAGGGGCGTGGGTCTACAATTTCGTCTTCCGCTACGCCTGCAAACTGGTCAGAGGTGGTATTACGAATACAGTTACCGCTAGACTGGGTGCCGTGCATGCCAACGTCAGCCAATTCAGACAGAATATCAGGCACTTCAGTCAAATCTGGCCAGTTGTACTGAATATTTTGACGAGTACTCACGTGAACATAACCCTTGTCATAATGACGGGCGATATGGGCAAGTTTGCGGATCTGGGCAGAATTCACCATGCCGTAGGGCACGTTGATACGCAACATAGGCGCTAAGCGTTGCACGTAAAGACCGTTTTGCAGACGCAGTGGCAGGAATTGCTCAGGCGGGAGGTCGCCCGCTAGGAAGCGCTCGGTTTGATCGCGAAACTGTGCCACGCGTTGGCGCAGAATGCTGTTGTCGTACTCGTCGTAGATATACATGGGAGCTCAGTACCATCTCTTGCATAAAATGAGGCGCGCAGAATACACCAATTGTCCCCCAATCGCGAGATGAGCCAAGGACTCTTTTGGTCTAAATACTGGCCTTTTGGTTATAGGTTTTGTGCGTCGGCTGGTATGATTGCGCTACATGTTCGATGTTATTTGGCCTAGGTTTTAGGCCAAGGTCTAGGTTGGGTTTTTCATGTCTGATTCGTTTGATGATTTAACGATACTCCCTCGCTGCAAGGAAGACATTGTTATCCTGCAGCACGACCCGTCATTTTTGCTCATCAATAAACCCACACGATTATTAAGTGTACCTGGTCGCCATCCGCAGAATCGCGATTCAGTGATTGCGCGATTGTTAGTGGATTTTCCTAACGCAGCCATAGTTCATCGTTTGGATTTTGATACCTCTGGAATTATGGTGATCCCGCTCAGAAAAGCCGTGTTATCGGATATTAGTAAACAATTTCAAGCGCGCACGACGCGCAAAACTTACACGGCAGTTGTGAATGGTTTAGTAAAAGATGATAGTGGATTGATTGATCTACCCATCGCCCCAGATATGGAAAATCGCCCCAAATACAAAATTTGTGCAGCGACCGGTCGGCAATCTGTCACAGAATTTACCGTAGTATCGCGCGACGAGATTGCGCAGACTTCGCGCGTAATTTTGCACCCCATAACAGGGCGATCGCATCAGCTTCGCTTACACATGTTGGCTCTGGGTCACCCGATACTAGGGTGTGAGTTCTATGCGGATGAAGCTGCACTGCGTAAATCGCCAAGATTGTTATTGCATGCCACTGAGCTGGCGTTTGATCATCCGTTAACCGGAAGGCGCATCTTGGGTGTTTGTAATCCTGAATTTTAGCCTCGCGATTATGTGTATAATCCGCCCCATTTTTTTAACTTTATAGGTAGTAAAACAATGCAAGAAAAACTTGAATCATCAAAAATTGAATTTTTTCCACGCCTAATCTTTAGCTCGCGCTGGTTGCAGTTGCCGCTTTATTTGGGTTTGATTCTTGCCCAATGCGTATATGTATTTTTGTTTATGAAAGAGTTGTGGCATCTAATTGCTGATGCGTACACATTAAGCGAGCAGGATATTATGCTCGTCGTGTTGGGCTTGATTGATGTAGTAATGATTTCGAATTTGCTTGTCATGGTCATTGTGGGCGGCTACGAGACTTTCGTGTCCCGCTTAAGGCTGGGCAATCATCCAGATCAACCAGAATGGTTGGGACATGTAAATGCAACGGTTTTAAAAGTTAAGTTAGCGATGGCTATTATTGGTATATCGTCAATTCACTTGCTTAAAACTTTTATTGAAGCGGGAACACTAGGTATTCCTGGTTCGAAATTTACCGAAGCGGGCATTATGTGGCAAACCATAATTCATATGGCCTTTATTGCATCGGCGATTGGTATTGCTTACACCGATTTATTAATGCAACGTGTCTTAAAGTCTGGAAATGCAGACCACATATAGGTAATTATCCATAAAGAAAACGGCAGCCTCGGCTGCCGTTTTCTTTTCTATCTTTTAAGTTACTTTACACTTAATGTTCAGCAGCTTCGCTTATGCCAATGCCCGTTTGTGAGCGCACAAATTGAGCATCAAACGCGGCTTCTTCGGCTTTTGCAGTTTTGGATTTATCCAAAATTGAGAACAACCAGATTCCAATAAATGCTGCGCTAATGGAGAAAATTGCAGGGTATTTATAGGGGAATATTGCTTGTTCGAAATGCAACGCATCTACCCAAACAGTTGGGCCGATAATTACCAACACCAATGCTGTTAGCAAACCAATGGAGCCGCCGATAACCGCACCGCGCGTGGTGAGCTTGCGCCAGTACATGGAGAGCAACAAGATTGGGAAGTTGGCGCTGGCGGCAACACAGAAAGCCAAGCCTACCATAAAGGCCACGTTTTGATTTTCAAATACAATGCCGAGCAATACCGCAATCACACCCAAGCAAACAGTGGCGATGCGCGAAGCACGAATTTCTTTTTTCTCATTGCGCTCGCCTTTTAATACCAGCGTTGCATAAAGATCGTGAGAAATTGCGCTGGAACCTGCGAGCGTTAAACCCGATACCACGGCTAAAATAGTCGCGAAAGCTACCGCCGAAATAAAGCCCAATAACAAATCGCCCCCAAGTGCTTGCGACAAGTGAATTGCAGCCATGTTGGTGCCGCCCACGAGTTTTCCATCAGCAAAATAATTTGGGTTGTTTAATAGCAGCACGATTGCGCCGAAGCCGATAATAAAGGTCAGAATGTAGAAGTAACCGATAAAACCGGTTGCGTAAAACACAGAGCGGCGTGCTTGTACTGCATCTTTCACCGTGAAGAAGCGCATCAATATATGCGGCAAACCCGCGGTGCCGAACATTAATGCCATGCCCAATGAAATCGCAGAAATAGGGTCTGACACTAAAGTGCCAGGTGCCATAATAGCAGTGCCTTTTGTGTGAACTTTGGTGGCTTCAGCAAACATAGTTTCAAAACTGAAACCGAAGTTTGCCATAACTAAAATCGCCATTAAGCTTGCACCTGAGAGCAGCAAAATCGCTTTGATTAATTGCACCCACGTAGTAGCGAGCATGCCGCCAAAAGTTACGTAGAGCGTCATCAAAACACCCACGATAATGACCGCAGTTTCATAGGGTAGGCCGAACAGGACTTCAATCAATTTGCCCGCGCCGACCAACTGTGCGATCAAATAGAAGATTACCGTAACTAAAGATCCGCTTGCGGCCAAAATGCGAATGGGTTTTTGTTGCAAGCGGAAGGAGGCAACGTCGGCAAAGGTGTATTTTCCCAAATTGCGCAAAGGCTCGGCGATCAATAAAAGCACTATGGGCCAGCCGACTAAAAATCCAATCGCGTAAATCAGACCATCGAAGCCAGACATATACACCAAGCCGGCAATCCCCAAAAAGGAGGCCGCAGACATATAGTCGCCCGCAATGGCTAAGCCGTTTTGGAAACCGCCAATGCCACCACCGGCTGCGTAAAAATCTGCAGTGGTTTTGGTGCGGCGCGCAGCCCAGTAGGTAATACCGAGAGTAACGCAAACAAAGGCAAGGAACATCACAATAGCGGTGACGTTCATGGGAGCTTTGCCGGGTGCATCCGCAAATGCGGTGGCGCTTAAGCCAATAAGTGATACTGCTGTAATCAATGAAAGTGCAGAAAGGCCTTTTATATTCATTTCAGCTCTCCTGCTTTTTGCACTATAGCGCGAGTTAGCGGCTCAATTACACGGTTGGCGTAGGTGACATAAATACCCGTGATAATCATGCAGTAAACAATAATACCAAGGCCTAGCGCTATGCCGATGGAGGTAACGCCGTCACCGACAGGAGCTCCAAGAGATGCAGGCCAGAACGCAATGGCGAGAATGAGTGCGAAGTAGCCAGCAATAATTGCTATTGAAAGCGGCCATACAATTTTTTTACGGGCTCGGGTGAGCTCTGCGTACTCCGGCATTTGCCGAATTTGTTCAGGATGGTTCATAGGTTTCTCTTGTTATAAGTGAGTTATAGTTAGTTGTATTATTGGTTGGTTGTTAAGTTCATTCTTTGGTAAAACTGGGTTTGGCTATTTAGTGCTGTCCAATATTATTCTTGCCGCGCGCTTAGGTTGCGATATATCAACTATCCCCTTGGCAATGTGACTTAGACTTAGGCATATGGTGCCGCGCGCTTAACTTATCAGGAAATAATGTATGTTTAATTTCAATGATCACTTGCAGGAACTGCGTGCAAACATTGTGAGTCTCGTGCTGTTATTATCCGCAACCATTATTGGTTTTGTGTGGATCAGCATTGGTGTTTACCACTGGCTTAGCGCGTGCCTCGGTGCCGTGTGGGGGCCGATTGTACTTGGCCTAATTTATTTTATCCCCATTATTATTTTCGCTTTTGTCAAAGCTTTTGCTCGTACACCCGTGTCGCAAAATCAAAACCGTAGTGATCAAGCGGATGCGGCTGTACTAAATATGTCTAAAGTGTTTGAAAGCCTATCGGGACACTCGCCACTGTTGGCGACCTCGGCGGTTGTTATTGCGGGCGTTCTAGCAACACGCTTCCCCGCACTCTTATCAGTGTTTACGCAAATCTTGGCGGCCTATGCTGAGGATGTAAAAATGCGTGCAGCTAAGGAATCCTACAAACAAGAGTCTGCTCAGGCGGCGCAGCAAACAACAGCTACTAGCAATCCGGATGAGCATTCCACGAAATAAGCGCAATCGGTCTGCAATCACCGCTCTGTAACCGAAACAGGGCGGGCTGATTCTAACAAGTGAAATGGCGGCTTCCAAGTTAAAGTAACGCTTAAATCGTTAAATAATCTTGCGAAACGTAAAATGGGTCACTTATGAAAATGTGACAGATTTGTGAAGCGGCAGAATGGTGCAGTGATCTTTATCCAACCTTTTAAATCCAACCTTTTTGGCGCGCGATACGTGCTGCATCCACACGGTTTGCTGCATTCAATTTTGCGATAGCTTCCGAGAGATAGTTGCGCACAGTTCCCTCCGATAAAAACAGCGTATTGGCAATTTCAGCAGTGGTTTTTCCTTCGCTGGCAAGGCGTAGTGCGCGGCGCTCTTTATCGCTGAGCGGATCGGTTTCACCCAAGGCCATCATTGCCAGTTCGCCGTCAATCACCCGTTTGCCATCCATAATGCGATAGATCGCCTGAATCAATTGTTCAGAGGGGGCATCTTTCAATAAAAAACCTGACACGCCCATATCGATGGCGCGGCGAATATAACCCGAACGACCAAAGGTTGTGATGATAATTATTTTGGTGGTGGATTGTTGCTGAATTAAATACTGCGCCAATTCCAAGCCAGAGCGACCAGGCATTTCAATATCGGTCAGCAAAATATCGTAGCTATTTTGTTTAAGTAGCAGCCACGCTTTATCGCCATCCTCAGCTTGGGTAATTTCAAAGTTGGGTTCCATACCTAGCAGTGCTGCAAGTGCACCCCGCACCATTGCTTGGTCTTCCGCTAACAAAATTTTCATGGTTAATGAGCCTGTATCAATTCATTAGCGGGCAGGGTGATGTCAAATCGTGCCCCATTTGAGATCTGTGCGCTTATATCGCCAGCC
>CAZZEV010000007.1:16786-27414 GCA_964653305.1 uncultured Cellvibrionaceae bacterium
TGGTCAATGTGCCTGTTTTAATGTGCCTGTTTTAATGTGCTTGTATCAGTTCGTTGGCGGGTAGGGTGATATCAAAGCGCGCGCCGTTGGATATTTGAGCGCTAATATCGCCAGCCAAAGCGTGTAGCCGTTCTTGAATGCCATTGAGGCCATTGCCAGGGGTAATGGATTTAATACAGCCGTTGTCTTGCATGCTGATGACCATTCTTTCGCCATCCAGCTGAAAAGAAATTTTGCAGTGATTGCCATTGCTGTGGCGCAATACATTGGTAGTGAGTTCGGTGAGCGCCAAAATTAATGCAGTTTCGGCGCGGGGCGAAAGCGAAGGAATTTCACCATTCAAATCTACCGAGAAACCGTTTTGACGCAGCTTTTCGCAGAGTTGAATCACCTCACCCGAAAGTCCGCGGTGCTTGTAGCCTGATACAGTTTGGCGTACCAGACTCAGGCTTTCGCGTGCAATTTTGTGCAGGTCAGAGAGGTGATTGCTTACATCTTGAATTTTGTCTTGCTTGAGAAGTTTTTCCGCGAGCTCAGCTTTGAGTGCGATGGATGAAAGGGTGTGTCCCAAGATATCGTGCAGGTCGCGGGCGATCCGTTCGCGCTCGGCAATAACGGCCAGCTGTTGAATTTCTTGGCGGCTTTGAATCCAATGGACACGATGCGAATAGCGCATCCGCTCAATATGCCCCCATAAACTAATAGAGAGAAGGCCGCTAATCGCCGGCAAGGCAAACATAGGTACAGGGTAATCGTAATAATATTGTACGCCACAAATCATTAACAAATAGCTAACGAGTAATGTGAGGTAAACTCGGGTGGAGTAATTAAATCCAATCAAAAAACCGATATAGGGAAAAAAATTACTGGAGCCTGGCGATACGGGTACAACACAAAAGAGTAGTAATGTGAGTGCTACTATCGCTTTCCAAACATGTTTTTGGTTGAGCTTTGTACCCCATAGATAAAAGAATACAAATAGCAAATAAGCGCCGCATAAAAAGAGTAAAGTCTCAGTTGATATTTCCATGTAATACATGGGTACAAAATAGTAGAGACTGAAGATTAGCCATATCCAAGGCTTCTCTAGAAACAAAGGGGCGCGGCAGACGGTGCCGGTTGGGGGTTGATGAATCATTTTGTTCGCCTGTAGTGATTGGCTTGGTCAAGCGTTATTGCTCGATATTATAGCGGTTTACATGCTGGCCCATAGTAGATTTGCCCTATTTAAGGCTCCATAGGTTTAACTCAAAACCCCTAGTAATTGCATGCTCAGGTTTATGTTTCTGATAAGTTAGCACCAGCTTAAGTTTTGTAGGTTAAAAAGATAATTTACATTTGTCAGCTTGTGACAAAAAAAGACGATGAGATGTGGAGCTACTTCTCTTTAGATCTGCCTAAGTCTAATTGAAAAATGCACGGATTCTTTTTATAGGTAAATTTATTGTGCGACTGCTAAATTGTTAAAAACATCTTGATTCCAGCAGTAATTAACACCACTCCTAAGAGTTTTAAAATAATAGGATTTTTCAATCGTTTGCTGCCCATTTCAGCACCTAAGTAACCGCCGACCACTACTGCAAGAAGCCAAAAGGGAGCGACGTCTGGCACGCTCGCACCATTTGACAGTGCCCCAAGCAAACCTGCTATTGAGTTAACCAAAATAAACGCTGCGGCTATACCCGATATAACTTTAGGTTGTTCTGCGCGCAAAAATAGTAGTAACGGGCTTAAAAATATGCCGCCGCCAACACCGGATACACCCGATAAAAAGCCTAACAAAACTCCAGTAATCAGCAGATAGGGTAATGCAATGGCATTTGTTTCAATAAGACTATATTTATTGGAGGTGTAAAAAGATTGTAGCGCTGCATATATAAGTACCGCTCCAATCAGTGGTTTATAAATATATCCCGGTAGACTAATAAGTCCACCGATATAGGCGCAGGGTATAGAGGTAATAATTAAAGGAATAAAAATGTGCTTTGAAAAAGCCCCAGCGCGAAAAAATTTAATACTGGCGATGGCGGCGACAAATATATTTAACGCAAGTGCGGTTGGTTTCATGGTTGTAGGAGCAAAGCCCATAAAAGCCATAACGGCTAGATAGCCAGATGCGCCTGCATGCCCAACACAGGCATAGAGTAAGGCTACTAAAAAAAATAAACCTGAAATAAGAATAAGGCTGGTTTCCACCGGACTACGACTCCTGGACGCTAGTACTATCAGTAACGACAATAACAATTTTACTGCGATGAATTATAAACTTTGGTGAGAGCGTGAAATAACGCTGACGCCACCATTAGCTTTTATTTGAATTTTCAGTTCACCGCTAAATGATACCTTGCTTTTTAGGTTTTGCACTATTTACTCTTTTTGGGGCATCCGTGATGATTAATTGCTAGATCTGCTATGCATCAAGATTGCTACGGGCACTGTTTGTCATTCAATTTTCATTTTTTCTGGCTATTAGTGTGCGTGGGAAGGGGTATAGCTCTCGCCTTTTAATAAGCAGGATTTGAGCCTAATCAATAGGCGTTACAAAAAATTCCACAATTCCTATTTTTTTGCTATACCCAATACTTAGGGTTTAGGGTTTAGGGTGTGTTGCTATGAACGACACTAATGATCTCGTGTTAATTGTTCGTGTGAATGAAGATATTAAATCTGTAGTGAAATTGGCTCACAGTATTAATCTGCTGGCGCTAAATGCCATATTATTATCCCGTAAAGCAGGTAATGTAGCTTTAGGTTTTGGTGTTATTTCTGATGAGTTAAGGATGTTTAGTAAAACATTGACTAAAAATATGGAAGCCTTAATGCAATTATCCTATGCATCCATACAAACGATAAGTTTGCACCGGCGTCACCTTCGTATGAATACCTTAATGGCATCGGCTGCGGAGCAAATAACGGAGCCGGCCTATAGGGATTATCTTCACTCTAGTACAGAGCAGGCTATGCTGTTACGTAACAATACATTGCAGGCTTATGAGCGCTTGCAGAATCTATTGCGTGATGCTGAAGATACGAGTCGTTTTGGCAGTGTAATTTCAAGGTCATTAAAAATTGAAGCAACCTATGGTGGTAGTTTTTCACGTATGCTTGCTCAAATAGCAGCTGATTTCGGCTTGTTTATAGATGCCATTCCTGAAATTATTGATCGATTAAACAATACTATGCGTGGAAAAAAATGAAAAAAGCACAGACAATCTTTCAGCAGGGAAACCACACATGGCGAATTATAGCGCGTGATCCAGATCGGCCTAATTATTTAATCGATACCAATGAATACTTAATTGGCTTTAATGGAAAATCCATCTTAACTGACCCAGGCGGTATGGAAATATTTCCGTCGGTTTTTACGGCAATTTGTGCGGTATGCAATCCCGAAGATATAGTTGCGCTGTTTGCTTCGCATCAAGACCCCGATATTATTTCCTCATTATCCCTTTGGTTAGAGTTTAACGCTGATTTGCCCTGTTATATACCTTGGTTATGGACCGGGTTTATTCCGCATTTTGGCGGCAAAAAAGATACTTTTATTCCAATACCAGATTCTGGCATGTCAATTGATCTAAATGGTTTGGAGCTAAAAACAGTACCAGCGCATTATTTACATTCGTCGGGAAACTCTAATCTATATGACCCAACGGCAAAAATATTGTTTTCAGGTGATATAGGTGCTGCACTTTTGCCACCCGAAGAAACCAATATCTTTGTGAATAATTTCGATAAAACGATAAAAGCGGCAGAGGGGTTTCATCGCCGTTGGATGGGATCCAATAGCGCAAAATTAAGTTGGTGTGAGCGAGTCAGTAAACTGGATGTAGACATGCTTTGCCCACAACATGGTGCTATTTTTCAAGGTGCCGATGTGGAGCGATTTGTTAATTGGTTTGCAGAGCTAGAGGTGGGTGTTTTGCAATCCTAAATTTACAAATGCTTAGGTGTTATTTACGCGGTTTAATTCATTTCTCAACATAGTACTTCACCATTACGCTTAAACGCCAAGTATTGGCTAACCATTCCGGTATTTGAAGGCGGCAATCATAGCGTCTAAGGGGCTATTTGCATCTTCACTACAGCGCATGGTTCCGTTGCTGCCTGAAAGGAAAACCGTGAACATAACTGACCAAGATTGTACTATTTTGTCAGATTCGGCTTCCATGTTTTCAAAATTGGCCAATTCATCAATTGGCTTATCCACGCACTTCATCGGTTTTCATAACCTACCAATGCCCTTATCAAAAGTGTTCTTTTGTACTTCGTTTGCATTGTGTTCAATTTCAGCACGGGTACAAATAAATACTAATTGCTGCGAATTTTTTCTGCACGAGCGACATCAAGTAAGTTTGGATAACTATTGAGGATGAGGTTCATAGGTAAGTGCCCTGAGCGGATTTAATGCCTTGATAATAAACGCTGTACCATATTAAAGTTGAAGGGTGGCTTCTTAATGAGCCTTGGGTTATCAAGCATCGGCCAGTTTTTCGCCACAAAGTGTGGAGGAATAAACTACGTGGCTAAAGGTTTATCGGGGGGGCTCATGAATAGATTCATGGGTGCAAGTAATGCTTGGGCAGGGAATTACATCCAAGTATTATCATGCTCGTGTATCAATGATGAATGAGAATAATTTACATAAGTTCTTGAGTTCCATCAAAGCGCCCATTAATGAAAAAATGGAATCTATGCCAGGTCATAAAGATTCCATTAGTCAGTATTGTAAGTCTGAATAAATATTAACTATCTAAACCAACAGAGGGTAAAAAATTGACGCTACATATTTGTATAAGGCTTTGGTTGTTGTCCATGTGCATTTTTACATGTATCGGGGTCTATGCAGATGAACCAAAAAAGGGCAAGGACATCAATGCAATTATTGAGCTGGTGAAAGACCGTTGTGGTGCATGCCACAATGTTCCTTCGCCCGCATTATTGCCTAAAAAAAATTGGCCGAGCGTTGTTAAAATTATGTCGGAAATGGCTACCGAAAAAATGGGGTCTGAATATCTGTCCAAGGATGAGTTAAACGATATTACCGCGTACTATTATGGTAGTAGTCCCGCTGAATTAATAAAGCTACCTTATAATGACGAGAATAATCACGGCCTAAAATTCACTATGGAGGATGTTGGCGTAAAAACCAAAATTCCTTTTATTGGGCACATAAAACGTGTGGAGTTAGAAAACAATAAGGTGCTTGAATTCTTGGTCAGTGATGCGGAAAAAAAACAAGTCACATTACTAAGAAAATCAGCGAATGGATGGAATGAGACAAAACTAGCCGATATAGAAATTCCTATATATACCGATGTTGCCGATTATGACGGCGATGGTGATAAGGATATAGTTGTTACTGATTTGGGGGCGTTTCCTCCCTCCAAAAAAATGGTTGGTCGAGTGTTTTTATTGAGAAAAAATAAATCGGGGAGTTATGACAAAGAGCTACTAATTGAGGGTATTCCACGAGCAACAGAAGCGAGAGCGCTGGATTTGGATGGAGATGGTGATTTGGATTTGGCGGTTGCTGCTTTTGGTGGGAATAATATAGGTGAAATATTTTGGCTGGAGAATCAAGGTAAAAGTGGAAATATTAAGCATATTTTACTGAATTTGAGCGGCGCTTTAAATATTACTCCAGTTGATATTAATGCTGATGGGCGTATGGATCTTGTTAGTTTGGTTTCGCAAGAACATGAAATGCTCGTTGCTTTTATTGCTACTGGAGATCGAGAATTTAAAACACATGTGATTGCACGTGCGCCACACCCTATGTATGGATCTACTAGCATGCGAATGGTCGATATGGATAAAGATGGCGATCAAGACATCCTGTTCAGCAATGGTGATGCGTTTGATACTCAAATGGATCCAAAGCCTTACCATGGGGTTCAATGGTTAGAAAATATAGGTAATTTAGCATTTAAGTTTCATGAGGTAGGGCGGTCTTATGGCGTGGCCAGTGCAGTGGCTGCTGATATAGATGGCGATGGCGATATGGATGTTGTGGCAAGTAGTTTTATCAACTATTGGGAAGATAAAAATCGTAAAAGCCTTGTTTGGTTTGAGAATGATGGGGCTCAGAATTTTCAGCAGCATAATTTTGTTTCACCTCCACCTGGCATAGTGTCATTTGAAGTGGGAGATTTCACTGGGGATGGGAAATTAGATATATTTGCGGGTGTTTGTCGGTTCGATATCCTAAAAATATTAATGTCAAATGATAAGAAAGCTATAGAAACAGCTCAAAAAAATACCGAACCAGGTGCGCGATTCCTTTTGTTAGAAAATAAATCCTTACTTAAAACTACCCATTGATTTCCAATAATGGCAAAAAAATCGCGCGTTATATTGATGATTTTCATTCGCGCTTTTTTTATAAGGTGGCGCTATGATCTGTGAGAAATAAAGCTTATTAAATAAGTTTTCACAGCTGGCTGTGGCTCATCACAGTCATTATCGTCATATCAATATGATGCTTTGCATTGTTAGTTGTTTTATGCAGATACTCTTTGGCAATTTCTTCTCAATGGAAAAATATTTCATCCGGTTGATGCATTTTCTATATGGCGTAGAGTGGATAGCTACTTTTGATTGACGCAATATTTTCATTTAACGCTAAGTAAATTCCCTCGGTATCTGTAATTTCAAGCTGTGCAAGACTAGCTGTACCCATCACACTGTTGTTGCCGCGTTCAATTGCATGGATATGCCAATCAAGAGCAGCACAATCACTTAAATAATGCTTAAGTTAACTGTGTTTCACCAAACTCAGCCATTGCTTGTAAAACCTTGCTAAATTTAGAGCCTGACTCTGAAAGCCAATACTCAGTTGTTGGAGGGACGGTGGCGTATATGGTTTTTTCAATAAGATTTCTTTTTTCCAGAAAAGATAATCTTTCGGATAATACCTTCTTGCTAATGCCATCGAGTGATCTGTGCAGTTCGCTGAATCTCTTTTTTCCAGAGTAGAGATCCCTGAAAATTAATGTAGTCCATTTCTTCTCAATAATTTCGGCTGTGTATTGGACAGGGCATATGGTTTTGCAGTTAGACATAAAACTCTCAAAAAAATATTTCTATTGTGTATAGCCATATAATGCCAAATTTCTACTTCTTTGTAATCAGGTTACTTTTTAGTAACCTCTTTTTAATGGCTAAAATCAAATCTAAGATAGGACTTTTCAACAGAAGGTTTGATTATGAAAGCTACGAAATTGATTCTATCGAGTATTGTTCTGACGCAATTCATTGGTCTACGGGCAAATGCCGGTGTTGGTCTTGAGATTGATCCTGCCACTTATGCTTTTAAGGGGGATTCTTTGCATATTAAATTTACGCCTGATCAATCGCCTCAATGGCGATGGGGGCTTGGCACTTACAGTATGGAAGTGCCGGATTTGATGGTAGATATTAATGAGGAAAATAGAGACGAGAATTGGGATGTTGAAATTAAGCGAGCCTATGGCTTATTTACAGAGTATTATTTTAATTCGTCACAAAGTGGATGGTTTGTTGGTGGGCAAATATCACAGCAAAAATTTCAGATTGAAAAAATTGGGGTTCAGTCGACGGAGTTCACTAATAATCTGTTTATGATGAATCTTGGTTACAAATGGAAAATAAAAAACAGCTCTTTCTATATGCTGCCGTGGGCGGGAATTGGTTATACAAAAACGGTTGATAATAAACATGCAAGAGTTGAGTCAGGGTTTGATGTGAATCCGGTGGTGGCATTTATGACCGTTCATTTAGGCTATGAGTTTTAATAAGTTTAATTAATGTTTAAATTGCTATCATGCGTCAAAACAGATTGGATATTTGTTGAGTAGCTCTTTCAGAAAGCATTTTACGGTCACTTTTATGAAGGCTATTCGCCTTCATAAAAGAATGCATCCTGCTGCCCTAAGGTTACTCTATTGTAATTTTCCCGCGGCATCAAATTTTACTAGGTCGTCAAATCCACCCACATGCTGCTCGTTAATAAATATTTGTGGCACACTTTTGCGGCCGCTCCGGTTGATCATTTCATCGAACGCAGCGGTGGATTGATCAACGCGAATTTTTTCAATTGCGGTAATTCCGCGCTTTTTTAACAAGCTCTCTGCCGCAACACAATAAGGGCAGGTTCCGGTGGAATAAAGAGTAACGTTTGTCATTCTGGGCTCCAAAAGTCGTGAGGGACGAAAGCCATCTTTCGTCGATGGATGCATTCTTACAAAACTGAGCCTTCAGCAGAATCTTCAATATTTGCAATAGATTCTTTCAGGTAATGAAATGATGAACCCTGTCTTACCGAGGTTGCTATTACAGAAAATGAAATAGTTATTTGCAAAGGCAAGGGCTTATCAAAGTAGCGCAGGCGCCGCAAACTGGCTGCCACGATACATTGCTGAGAGATTCCTATGACTGTTCACTATCTAAAACCACATCAGGCTTGCAGTTGTTGTGAGGCTGAAATGCCACAGGCGCCTTCTGTACTGCTTCCCAATGGCAATAAGGTGGTGCCCCAGCACTACCTGCAATTTAAGCAGACGCTTTTGTCCCTGCGCGAAATTATTAATCATATTGGCGAGGTTCCATTAACACCGATATTTGCAGATGAAGATGAGCAGGGGATGTATATTCAAGTAGGGCTCATTGGGCGCGAAAATTATGATCGTGGACAATATTCTCGCCCGCATAAGTTGGTCTATGGCCGAAAATGGCGGATTGATAGCGACACGCCCACCTCTGAAATTATTCAAACTGCATTTCTAGCGATTAAAAAAGCCAGAGAGCATGAGGTGCGTGAGTTGCTGACCTTGAAACATATTCACACGGGGAGAGTCAGCGCGCCCTTTAGCACACATCAAGATTTACCTTTAATGGCCAATAATCGAGATCTGCTTGAGCCCAGCTATATTCATCAAGAACATGATATTAGTGCAATTGAGACGCTATTAGAGAGTATTCATTTCGGTGAACGAATAGTTCACCTAGTAAATACTCTTATTCGTAAGCAAAATAGTATTTTGGATTTCCGGCTTGGTCGTGCTCCGCTTGCTCGTCAACATGAAAGTGATTTAAATGAATTTGATGATTGGGAATTTAGCTTGCTCGTTGAATCATTTAATCCCTCGCATTTCTTGTATGCGTTAATGGACAAATTGATTGCGCAGAGCGATGCCATGGTCGCCGAAGAATTTTCGTACAAGGGATTCAAACGATTTAGTCGAGATAATGACCCTGCGCACATTGCATCCCTGTCTATTGCATTGCGACCTTATGAACGTGATATGAGCAATCATGAGTTTGCAACAGGCTTTCGCGAACTGAATTATCAAACCGATGCGGGTCGCGTGCCTCGCTTGGGGCAAGGAGCTTTAGCAGATAAAAATCGGCAGATTATTTTAAGCGTGAACGATCTCTTGGGGCATATGCCGGTGGATTTGTTTTTGGAGTATGAGGTAGATAGGAAAACTTTTGCAGGCGTATAACTGTCTTCGCTATACAAAAGGCACATCCTTTTTTTGCGTGTTTACATAAACGGCCAAGAGCGGAAGCTCGTTCCCCAAAATTACTCCTAGGATAACGTCAGTGTAATTGCCACAGGGGGCTTTTCTAGCTGTCGCTTGAATCGATTTCTGCGTAGGCAATTTATTTTGTGAGTATCAATGAATTTGAATGTAATTATTTTTTCAAAGGGAAATTAACAAGTCAGAAATATTGGGTATTGATGCCCAACCTACGTACTGTGTTGATGGGTGTGTATCAACTCTTGGCAAAGTAACAGCGCTTGTGAAAAATTCAGGTTATTGATGGTGGAATTAAGAGGTTTGAGTTGTTCGTTTAAGGCAATGCCAAATTGGTTTTGCAGGGCTGAAAGGGTATTGAAGGCGGCCATATCGGAGTTTTGTAATTGTTGGGCTAATGTTTGTAGTGAGGTGATGAGTGCTTGTGTATCAAGAGTATTCGCATTTTTTTCTGTCTCTATTATGTCTGTAGTGACGGTTTTCGTTAGGTCTAATTCAACAATAGCTGAATCGAGTTGCAACCTTGCGAGCAGTGTTTTCAAGGCAGGGAGTGCGGTGGTGATGGCATGGCAAAGGTGTTCTATGATTTGCTCTGCTGTTTCGCGTGGTGTTTCATCAGTTAATAATTTTTCTCCTGCTGCTGCTTCTGCGGATAGGGCGGTTACCCCCATGGTGGCCGCTAAACCTTTAAGCGAGTGCAGTACGTGAGAGGCGGTTTTAAGTTCGCCGTCGGCAAGGTGTGCGCGAAGCTGTTCTGGCATTGTTTCTAGGCTTTTTAAAAACATTGGCAACATGCGCAGGTAGAGGTCTTGCTTACCGCCTAATCGGTGTATAGCACTGACAATATCCACATCAGCTGCATTAGCTGCTTTTTCAATTTCAGTCGATGCTTCGGAGGCTTGAACGGCTGAAGTAACGGCTAAAGTTTCGATGTCTCGCCAGCCGGCATGGCTGCGCAAAACATCAATTAAATGGTTTACATCAAATGGCTTACCTACGTGGTTATTCATGCCTGCCTTGAGACAGGCCTCGCGGTCAGAAGCCATGGCATTGGCGGTCATTGCAATAATGGGCAAGGTGGAATTATTAAGTTTATGACGAATGTGT
>CAZZEV010000008.1:0-26798 GCA_964653305.1 uncultured Cellvibrionaceae bacterium
AAAAATCTTCTTATACATAGAATTAGTCAGTTAGCACGCCATTACGATAATCTTGAATAGCCTGCTCAATTTCTTCCGTCGTATTCATCACAAAAGGGCCGTATTGTGCGATTGGCTCTTTCAATGGAATGCCCGCCAACAAAATAAAGCGTGTATTTTCTGTTAAAGCTTCTACTGCAATATCATCCCCTGCACCTAGCAAGCCTGCATTACCTGCGTCTAACTTGCGTGCATCTTCACCTATTGCAATTGCGCCTTCATATACATAAATAAACGTGTTGTGGGTTGACGGTATTGCGTGTGCAAATTTTCCATCGAGCGGCAAATGCACATCCCAATAAATCGCTTGCGTTGTTAAGCCTTGAATGGGGCCGCTAACCACTTTGCCATCAATAACAGCAGAGTTTGCAATCACTTTAATACAGCCGCCATTTTTTAAATCGGCGATTGGAATGTCACTCGCCGGAATATCGCGGTAATGCGCGGGTTTCATTTTTTCAGCGGCAGGTAAATTCAACCACAACTGAAAGCCCCGCATTAAGCCGTGTTCTTGCTGTGGCATTTCAGAGTGAATAATGCCGCGGCCTGCAGTCATCCATTGCACATCGCCATTGCGTAAATGACCTTTGTTGCCCATGTGATCTTCATGCAGCATGTGGCCGTTTAACATATAGGTCACTGTTTCAAAACCACGATGCGGGTGTGCAGGAAAACCAGCAATATAATCGCTTGCACTTTCTGAACCAAATTCATCCAACATTAAAAAAGGATCGAAGCGCGCTTGTTGTGATTGCCCAAGGCTGCGTTTAATACGCACACCTGCGCCATCACTTGTGCCTCGTGCGGGAATAATTTGCTGCAGTTGCTTTTGCATAATGCGCTCCTACTTTTAATTAATGTGTTGAAGTGATTTCTAGATCATCGCCTATAGTAGCGCGATTAAATGATTAAGCGGCGGCTGACACTTCAATTTGTTCACGGGCGACTGTGAGTGATTTTTCTTTCACATCGCCAATGCTCAAACCTTCTGCGTAAATGTAGTTGATTGAACGTAAACCCAAAAAGTTTAAGAAAGTATTCAAGAAACCAGTTTGCGAATCAGATGCTTGGCCAACGTGGAAGCCACCGCGTGCTGCGATAATATGCACGGGCTTATCTGCCAACAAACCTACTGGGCCAGTTTCGGTGTATTTAAAAGTCACACCAGCGCGCGCCAATTGATCAAAGTATGCTTTCAGTGTTGAAGGCACGCCAAAATTGTACAAAGGTACACCAATTACCACGGCATCAGCAGCAGTCAATTCAGCAATCAAGTTATCTGAGTAATCCACCAGCGCCTGTTGTTCAGCGGTACGGTTTTCGGCAGGTGTGAAAAATGCGCTCACCACGTTCGAGTCCAGGTGTGGGATTGGGTTTTTCGCCAAATCGCGCACTACCACTTTGCCTTCTGGGTGTTTGGCCAACCAGTTTTGAACAAACTCGTTGCTCAAAGTGCTTGAGTTACCATGGTCGCTAAATAGGCTGCTGTTGATCTGTAATAAAGTGCTCATTTGAATATCCTCGCCATTAAGGCTTAAGTCAGTTATTGGTTTCAGGCTGCTCTTGATTTCAAGCTTAAGGCCATGAAGCTATTAAATGATTTGACGAGCGAATGATAAATAGCGATATTTAGCGGGATCTCATCGAAAAATTGGATTGATTGTCTTTTATCAGGACTTCTCTATATGAACACGCCTAGCAGCTCAGCTGTAACAGAAAATAAAGTCACCTTAGAGCAGTGGCGCGCGCTCCTAGCAGTGATAGATGCCGGTGGTTACGCCAAGGCGGCAGAGCAACTTAACAAGAGCCAATCAGCGGTTTCTTATGCTATTGCGCAGTTAGAGTCAGCTCTAGATGTGAAAGTCTTTAATTTACAGGGGCGTAAAGCGGTCGCAACACCAGCGGGCGAGCTGTTGTATCGTCGCGCCAAGCTTTTGTTGGAGCAGGCGGAGCGCTTGGAAAAGTCGGCAGGATGCTTGGCAATTCATGTAGAGCCCATCGTTAAAATCGCGGTGGATATCATTGTTCCGCCTGCCAAGGTTCTCTACTGCCTATCCCTATTTGCCAAAGATTTTCCTGATACTCGCGTGGAATACTACGAAACTGTGCTTTCGGGTACAGAAGATGCGCTCTTAAAGCGTCAGGTTGATCTTGCGATTGGCGGTTTTGTTCCACCGGGTTTTATTGGTGATAAGGTGATGACCGCTCTATTTCACGGTGTATCAAGCAGCGATCACCCATTGCAACTTTTAGGCAGACCTGTGACTTATGAAGATATGCGCCAACATCGCCAAATTGTGGTACGCGATTCTGGGCAATACCGTCGCCATACTGTGGGTTGGCAAGAGGCGGATCAGCGTTGGACGGTAAGCCACATTAAAACGTCGCTGGATGCCATTCGCATGGGTTTGGGCTATGCCTGGCTCCCAGATGCTTACACTAAAGACGATATTGACGCAGGCACTTTAAAATATTTGCCAGTCGAAGTGGGTTCAGAGCGGGAAGGCGCGGTCTACTTAACTTTTGCCGATAAAGAATTTGCTGGGCCCGCGAGCAAAAAGCTCGCAGAGATTTTTAAAGAGTGTTTGCCGCAGGCTTGCTCTTGAAAACGTGAGGGGTAAAAAAGTTTAACTGCTGACACGTGTTGTCAGGGGCTTTTGTTATCCTAAGTCACTTATTTTCTTGTTACTTTTTCGTTACTTTTTCGATTAAAAACTTATGTCTAAAGAATTTGTTGTACAGAGTGAATTTAAACCCGCAGGCGATCAGCCCGCAGCGATTGCTGGATTGGTGCAGGGTATAGAAGCGGGGTTAGCACATCAAACTTTGCTGGGTGTTACGGGTTCCGGTAAAACTTTTACCATCGCCAATGTGATTGCCGCGGTGCAGCGCCCAACCTTAATTATGGTGCACAACAAAACCTTGGCCGCGCAACTTTATGGTGAGTTCAAAGAATTTTTCCCTAAGAACGCGGTGGAATATTTCGTTTCCTATTACGATTATTATCAGCCCGAAGCTTATGTGCCTTCATCCAATACCTTTATTGAAAAAGACGCATCAATTAATGAACACATTGAACAAATGCGTTTGTCGGCCACCAAAGCCTTAATGGAACGCAAAGATGCGATTGTCGTTGCAACCGTTTCTGCAATTTATGGTTTGGGTGATCCTGAAGCCTATATGAAAATGCTGTTACATTTGGTGCGCGGCGATAAAATTGATCAA
Source organism: uncultured Cellvibrionaceae bacterium (assembly GCA_964653305.1). Taxonomy (GTDB): domain Bacteria; phylum Pseudomonadota; class Gammaproteobacteria; order Pseudomonadales; family Cellvibrionaceae; genus Cellvibrio. The sequence goes on from CAZZEV010000008.1 coordinate 3,265, forward strand.
CGTTCTATCCTTCGCCGTTTAGCGGAATTGCAATACACACGTAACGACGTTGATTTTTATCGCGCTAATTACCGTGTGCGCGGCGATGTGATTGATATCTATCCAGCGGATTCTGATTGCGATGCGGTGCGTGTTGAATTGTTTGACGATGAAATTGAAAACCTGTCGATCTTTGATCCGCTTACCGGTGAAGTGCAACATAAAATTTCGCGCATCAGTATTTATCCAAAATCGCACTATGTGACACCGCGAGAAACTATTGTTGAAGCTATCGACAAGATTAAAGAAGAGTTACGCGAGCGTTTGGAATATTTGCGTGAACACAATAAACTTGTTGAAGCCCAGCGTTTGGAAGAACGCACCCGTTACGATTTGGAAATGATGCAAGAGCTTGGTTATTGCAACGGTATTGAAAACTATTCGCGCTATTTGTCTGGCCGCACACCGGGCGAAGCGCCGCCAACGCTGTTTGATTATTTACCGTCTAATGCACTTTTAGTGATCGATGAATCCCACGTTACTGTTTCGCAAATCGGCGCCATGTATAAAGGCGACCGCTCGCGTAAAGAAACGCTGGTGCAATACGGTTTCCGTTTACCTTCCGCGCTGGACAATCGCCCGATGCGGTTTGATGAATGGGAACGGCTTGCGCCTCAAATGATTTTTGTATCTGCAACGCCCGGAAAATACGAAGCCGAATTTCAAGGGCAGGTGGTTGAACAAATTGTACGCCCCACAGGTTTGGTTGATCCTGAAATTGAAATTCGCCCCGCAGGTACACAGGTTGATGATGCACTCTCTGAAATTCGCATTCGAGTAGAGAAAGATGAGCGTGTACTGATTACGGTGCTTACCAAGCGTATGGCCGAAGATCTCACCGAATATTTACAAGAACATGGCACCCGCGTGCGCTATCTGCACTCGGACATTGATACCGTAGAACGTGTAGAAATTATTCGCGATTTCCGCATGGGTGAGTTTGATGTGTTAGTAGGCATTAACTTATTGCGCGAAGGTTTAGATATGCCAGAGGTGTCGCTGGTATGTATTTTCGATGCGGATAAGGAAGGGTTTTTACGTTCAGATCGCTCGCTGATTCAAACCATCGGCCGCGCCGCACGTAACCTCAATGGTCGCGCCATTTTATATGCCGACAAAATTACCGATTCTATGAAACGCGCTATCGACGAAACCAATCGCCGCCGCGAAAAGCAAATCGCACACAATACACTCAACAATATTACCCCTAAAGGTATCCGTAAAAGTGTGCAGGATATTATGGAAACTTCCGTGGTTCCCGGTGCAGGCAGCCGCGCCGCACGTAATCGCGCTGCCGTTGCAGAAAAGCAGGGCAAGTATGCTGTAAATATTGACCCGAAAAATCTCTGGAAGTCAATTGAGCTACTCGAAAAACAAATGTTCCAAGCCGCGAAGGATTTGGAGTTTGAAGTGGCGGGTAAACTGCGCGATCAGATTGAGCATTTGAAGAAAAAGGCGTTGTAAATAATCAAGGGCACATAGCGTGCCCTTGATTATTAAATATTGCTCTCAAGTTCTTTTTGTAATTTTCTTAATTCATCAAGAATAGGGCTAAACTTTTTCTTGGCGGTACGAAGGTTGAACCAATAAATAACTCCACCTAATAAAATACAGAATAGATAGTAGTAGATTAAAAACGTATTGGGAAAATAACTACCGGTTCTTTCATGTTCTACGCCAAGAGTAATTAAAACTATACTGATAAAAATGGGCATTAAATACCACAGTAAAACATTGCTTGTCAGTTGTATTTGTTTTTCCAGTTTTGTTATCTCACTAGTTATTCTCGAAGATATAATCCAATCATCATTGCCGCTCGGTAGTCGTGTTTTTAATAATTTATAAATGATAAACACACAAGTTAGTATTAAAAATCCCGTTCCTATCTGTGTTAAAGTCCCCACTATTTGATGCGCCAATAATCTGTAACTTAAAATGGCTATCATCAAAGCTGCTACCGATATTTCCCCAAAGTCACGAAAATAAATCGATCGATCCAGCTTGACTACTTTATTTTTAAGTTCTTCAAACGAAGGCATTTTTGAGGTAGATGTCATTTCCATTTCTTTTCTCCACTGGTTTTTGAGTTGATCGAGTTCCATAAATGTCTCCTGCGACTAATCGACGTAAGCGTCGCTAAATTTTTGTTTCAAGCGATTAATGCGGATGTTCACAGCATTAACACTGGTGCCTAAGACTTCTGCGATGTCTGTTGCGCTAAGTCCATCGAGGTACATCATGAGTACAGATGCATCAATTTCACTCAGAGAGTTAAGAAAGTGCGTGAGCAAATCAGCTTGGCATCTATCCGCAGGTACAATTTCTTCATCACTGGGAATAACATCCATTTCTGGTTCACGGGTTTTTCGCTTAATAACCGTACGGGCATGGGTCATTGCTGTGTTTAAGGCAACACGGTAAACCCAAGTTTCCACTTTTGAGTCGCCGCGAAAGTTTTTGAAACTGCGCCAAAGCTGAATGAGTATTTCCTGATAAAGGTCATCGATCCCGCTGCTAGGCGCATAGCGTTGGGCTATACGCCGAATACGCGGATGATTGCTCGCTATTAATTGTTCAAACTCTGGTGGCATTTAGTGAATTCCAATGGCTTTTACTTATTAGTCGTACCTTAAGGGTAATTCTTTCATGGTGAGCTAAGATTTTTTTACATTGTTCTATTTTTACACTCATAATATGAAGCATAACAGGCTGTATGTATTCTCTAACCGCCATGAAACTGCACTAATAACGACTAAGAATCATGCTCAAACTTATACTCCCCGTCATTTTCCCCTCATGGCGCTTTTTCAGCAGCATTGGCCCATCGCCGCGTATTCATATTGCTTTTTTGCCTGATGAACACGATGAGCCTGATGTTTGGCAAGAATTTCGTCCGCGCCCTGTAAAAGTCAGTTTGAAAAATGGATTGTGGCGTTTGTTGCATAACCCTGAGTGGAATGAAACGCTTTATATCAACACTTGTGCAGAGCGATTATTTGAAGGTTACTCCGAAATGCGCGAGCAGGAAATTATGCGGCGTATCTTGGTGGCAATCTGTAATGGAGAAATTAATGCAGAAGCTGCTAAACCTTATGTAACCTATCGCATAAGTGCAGTGATGCGTGAGGGGCAGGTGATTAGTCAGCAAGTTACCTTTATTGCGACTCCAGTACTGATTTCTGCATCGCAAGAAAAAGGAGCCGCTTAATGTTGTTAGAGCAGGCGGTTCGCTATTCAGAAATTATTCTAGCTTTGGCGTATGCGCAACAAAGCGTGGAATATGTTCGCGGTTTGCAGCCAGAAAAAACGTTAGGTGTTGTTCGTCTTCTGCTTTCGTTTTTGCTGTTAATGGGTTTTCAGCCGGTATTGGTTGAAGCTGGCTTATTAATTGTTGCTTGTGTGTTGCTTTATCGCTTTCAAGGCCCTTATAACGGGGGCAGTGATTGCATGAGTATCTTGGTGTTGCTGTGTTTATTTTTATCGCACATTGCACCTACACCATTTTGGCAGCAGCTTGCGTTAGGTTATTTAGCTTTTCAGTTGACCTTTTCTTACTTTCAATCTGGCTATATCAAAATCATTAATGCCGATTGGCGCAGCGGCCAAGCTTTAGCCGATGTATTTGCAATTACGGCCTATCCGGTAAGTGAACATGCTCGCCGGTGGGCGCAATCACCGCAATTGATGTTTGTTATGAGTTGGTCGGTGATTGTATTTGAGCTGCTATTCCCTCTATCTTTAATGAATCACTACGCACTTATAGTGGCGCTGGCTATTGCTGCAATGTTTCATTTAGCGAATGCCTGCCTATTTGGGCTCAATCGCTTCTTTTGGATTTGGCCCGCCGCTTACCCCATTATTTTGTGGTTTCAGAGTCGCCTCATGGCTAGTTAATAGGCGGTATACCAGCGCTTGTTGCGAGACTTGGTGAGCTCAAGCTCGATCCAGCGTATACTGCACGCCATTTTTTAGTACTTTTGGACTCTGCAATGGCTATTCCCAACAAAATCCCCTACGACACCTTATTCGACCTTTGGCGCAACTGGTTAATGCAAAACGACTGGATGCCCTTGGATAAGTGGTTGAAAAATCACCTGCGCAAAAATACCAATCCCTATTCTGAATTTGCCTCCTCCAAAAATGAAAACCGTGAGCTGAGCTTGTGTATGTTTTCAGCGATGCGCTATTTTCAATTAGCCTGCGCGATGGAAGAGAGTTATCAGAAACAAGCCATGTTTGATTGGTCTGCATGGGATCAAACGTGGGAAAAATCTAGCGCAAAAAAAATCCCCGTAGCGGCTTTTTGGTTTTGGATTGCTCAGCGTGAACAAAATGAAAATGCTGCGCCCAAAGCACTGCGCGATGCTGTTGCACGTAAAGCGTGGTTTGAAAAGTTAGAACAACACTTTAATGTGACTGAACAAGCAGAAGAAATTTTGTTGTGGTCTGGTTTGCGACCACAGTGGTTGCATTTGTTGGAAGAGCGCAGAGAAGCATCGCACTGGAATCATGAGCAGTTAACTGAATTTGTTGCGCAACAAAATAGCGCGCCACCTTTGTGGTTGCGAATTCAGAAAAGTCTGCCGGTAGAGGAAGTTGTTAAGAAACTACAACAGGATTCAGTGCATGTAGAGTTAGATGAGAATGGCCACTTGTATGCTCGCGGCGGTAAACATCTCTCCGGCGCGCAAGCTCATAAAGAAGGGTGGGTAGAAATTCAAGATCTAGCCAGTCAGCAAATTGCGCTTGCCGTTGATGTGAAGTCTGGTCAAAAAGTGTGGGACTGCTGTGCAGGTGCGGGTGGAAAATCCCTCGCGATTGCTGCGCGCATGAACAATAAAGGTGTAGTGATAGCAACAGACTTACACGGCTACAAATTAGATGAATTAAAACGGCGCAGCAAGCGTGCAGAGTTTCACAACATTCGCAGCTTTGAATGGGCGGGCGATGAGCCTTTGCGTTTGCCAAAAGAAGTTGCGCAACAGAAAGGTTTTGATTGGGTGCTGGTAGATGCGCCTTGCAGCTCTGCAGGAACTTGGCGTCGCAACCCAGATGCACGCTGGCGTTTTAACCCAACCGATACCGAAGAATTGATTGCCTTACAGCGTAAAATTTTGACCAATGCTGAAAAAGGCGTGCGTGCCAATGGCCATTTAGTTTACGCAACTTGTAGCTGGCAAGTGAGTGAAAACGAAGCGCAAGTGAAATGGTTTTTAGAGAATCACCCACACTTTAGTTTGGTAAGCCAAACTATGCTAGGTGCGCCCCAGCAAGATTCTGATGCAATGTTTGTGGCGGTACTGAAACGAAATTAAAACAAATTGTGAAAGAAAAATGGCGGAAGATTCGCATCTTCCACCATTTTTTTTGCCAATCTTTCTATAAAGCTTATGCTCTTGGAAAATGAAAGATTTTGATTGCGGCTGGCGCAAGTTGGAAGCGAGTAGAGCGCGCATCAAAAGATGATTCTTGAATAACAACGTCAGGTTTTTTACCAACCACGTTGGTTGCTTCAAGATTTTTGCCTATTAAACTCCAAACTTTGCCTTGTGAGCTTGAGCTAAAGCCTTCGAAGAATAAATCGAGACTCTGAGACGTTTCCGTCGGGTTAACAACAGCCACGGTCAATGTATTTCCATCTTTAGTCAGTGCGGCCATCACATCCAGAGGATAGGTTGCGCTTCCGGTGTTAACTTTTGGCTGATCTCCGCCCGCTGGATATTGCGGCGCGGGCTGAGGAGAGTTGCCACTTACGCTAACAGGAATGCTTCCAAAATGCTGGTTATATAGCTGGAATACACGGCCTTTAGCACTAATGGTAGAACCTGTTGGTGTAACGTTAATCCAAGCGGTGGCCATGGTGTAACCAGCCATTTCAATGAAGTCGGTGTGTTTGAAAAATTCGTGGAAAGCAATTGCAACTGCCAAGGTGCCTTTCATGCTATCGCGGAAACTAAAAGCCCATTCGTCAAAGAAGACTTTAATTTTTCCATCGTTCAATTCGGGAAAGGCTTTTTTGTATTCTTCCCAAGCATCTGCCATGGTCGCAACACGTTGTGCGGGTTGCCTGGCCCATTCCGTCAGGGATTGTTTAACATCAAACAGCTTGCCCGTTTTTAAATCAAAGCGTTTGTTTTCTGGTGGATAAGCATGCGTTGCCAAAGCGTCAAATTTTCCTTTGGAATGCTTGAGCATTCCGTACGCCCAGTCACGGTCAGATCCAACTTTTACTTCTGGCTGCCCTTCAATAAAAATACCTTGGCCGGTGGTCATTTCGTCAACGAAACCACCCGGTGCAATAATGTAAATTGATGGATCCACTTCACGCATCGCATCAGCAAATAAATTATGCTTGATGACATATTGATCGCGAGACATGTGACCGAATTGCCAGTGTCCGTACATTTCATTACCGATATTCCAATATTTTACTTTGTAGGGTTCTTTGCGGCCATTTGCAGCGCGCTTTGCACCCCAGAAGGTATCTGCTGCACCGTTTACATACTCTACAATTTCTGCGCCGGAACGAGGTTCACCATAACCTGTGTTCACACACCAATTAGGTTCGCAATTAATGAGTTCGCACATTAATAAAAGTTCATCCAAACCTGCGTCGTTAGGTTGCAGTGCTTTCCATACCGGATCAAAAATAGGTGGGCGTTTATCTGGATCACCGATGGTATCTTTCCAGTCGTAAGCAGAAATAAAATTACCGCCGGGCATGCGCAACATTTTACAATCCATCTCTTTCATCAACGCAATAGTGTCCGCACGGAACCCTTTAATATTATCGGCGGGCATTAAGGACACCGCTCCAACACGGAAACTCCCAGAACCCGTTGCGGTAATTTCGAATCGCGCTTCGCTTGTATCTGTTTTGGCGGTAAATTTGAACGGAACAGTGGTCCAATCTTTATTGGCTTTTACCTTTATCGTTTGTTTGTTTTTTCCTTCAATCAAGGATATAGAAATTTCGGTATTTTCATCAGCACTCACAACAATTCTGCCGTTGTAGGCTTTCCCACCTTTGAGCCCAATATGAGATTGTGCAATGCCCGTTGGCGCTAGAGATGAAAGCTTGATGGAAGGGCTGTGTTTACCTACGTAGGCATTAACTTCATCGAGAGTAATATCTGCTGGGGAGCCAATCGCCGTCCATTTATTGATGTAGGCCATTGAAGCGCGAAAATCTTTTGGATCAGGTTTTGGTTCTTCTTTTTGGAGAATGCCGTAATAGAATTTTCGATCGTGCAATACCTCCGCCCACATTGAGTGGTTGATAATATTCGCGCCGTGCTCAAGAAAGCCGCCGTACATATAGGGATTGATGGCAGGAAATTTTTGGTTGGTATTAATCACTCCTTTCAATGGAGTTTGCGACATAGCAATCGCCGGTGTCGCCAAAGCACCGGCAAATCCTGCTGTGCCGAGCAGCATAGTTCTTCTAGTAATCGATACGATGTCGTTATTCATATAGTTTTCCTTAAATTTGAGGGAAATCTGGCGAAATTTTAAATATGTCGCCAAAGACTAGAGGATTTAAAACTCAACCAGAGTTTCGATATCAATCAACAATATTTTTAACGTTATATTTGATGATTATAAATGAGCTGATCGAAGCACCATGCTAACAAGGTTGGCCGGACAATTGAATAGTATTTATATAATACAATATGAGTTGGTTAATTTTTTCACAATTCGGAATTTTCGCTACGGACAATCCAGGACAGAAATGATCAGCAAAGGAATAGGGTGATGACTTGAACGTGAAGTGGCGAATGCCTAGAAAGCGATTTGAATTGGAATAATAGGTTAGAGCCACACACAACAGGCAGGCACAAATTCAGGTTGGATTGAAAAAGAGCCGCGAAAGTGCGGCTCTAGTAGAGCGATTAATTTAACTCCATGACTAACCTAAATCCTAAGGTTTCATTTAAATAGCCTGACGGGATATTATCCCGAGCACTAGAGCTTAAGCGTTGAACATTGTCCTTTGTTGACCCACCACGCACCACACGTCCTTGGCATTGAGAATGCTCATAAGCGCTGCCATTGGCTTTTGCTTCGGTATAATTTTCTTCGTAACAATCTTGCACCCACTCGGATACATTGCCAGCGGTATCATAAACACCAAAGGGATTGGGTAAGTAACTACCTACGGGCGCAGTCTTACTGCCAAATAACCCTGAGAAACTGCTTGAACACCCACGTCTGCAATTGGCTTTGCCCTTTGCATCCTGCTCGTTATCGCCCCACCAATACCGACCAGTACTTCCGCCGCGCGCTACATACTCCCATTCTGCCTCTGTAGGCAATCTAAATTTCTTACCGGTTGTTTTGCTTAACCACTGAGCATAGATATTCGCATCTTCCCAGCTTACATGAATAACAGGGCGATCTTCACGTCCCCAGCCATTGTCACCGGGTAGAGGTTTCCCAGTTGATTGCGCGAAGAAATCATATTCAGCAAAAGTGATTTCATATTTGCTAATGGCAAATGCCTTATTAAAAGAAACTTTATGTATTGGCGCAGTATGCATATTACTGTCGTCCCCCATCATAAAGCTTCCGGCGGGAATACGAATGAGCGACGGTGAGTTTTTTCCACCATAAACAATATTAGGAATGGCTGATCGGGTGGGATTATAAATATCCGGAACAACTTCCAACTCAAAACTCACCGTTAAAGGTTGATTTTTAATATCTACAGATTCGACTTTGGTTTTGTATCCTGATTTTGATAATTCGATGCGATACCGGCCAGAGGGCAAAGGAATTCCCTCTTTATATTTGTTGCTAATGTCTAGCAATCGAACGCGAGCATCGCTAGGTACAACATTCACTGTTAATGCAAAAACAGGGGGCGCACTAGATGAAATACTTGATGCCTGCTCTGATGAGACTAATGACGATTGGGCCGAGCTCGCAACAGCAGTCGGCACTGAACTGGCCATTGAAGTAGAAGAATGGAGTGCAGACGACATTGTTTTAGCGACTGCAACCTTGATTGGCGGTTGTGATTTGGGTGTTATAAATAGGCTTGCAGTGGATTTTGTTGCGCTACTCAAGATGTTGGGCAATTTGAGGGCTTGTTGTGCAAATAGTGTATGAATTACAACACTTAACACACACCAAAGAAAAATACTCAAGACAAGACCGGCCAATATCTTGGAAAGGTTTTTAGTCTGCAGCAGGAGTTGCGGGTTGATGTGTGTCTGTTGTTGGATTCGAGTCGTAAAAAGAGTGGGTGCTACCTCATTACCAAATACAGAGTCATTCGAAATTTTCTTTGTGTAGAAGCCATTTTCTTTACTCCACCGAATGTTAATCAATTTATTCCAACGCCATTTAAGCGCATTAGTTGTAGCAACTATCAACGCACGAATTAAGGCTGTAACAGAAAGATTTTCAGGTGCCGTATCGGAAATATAGGGTGTTCTAGCACTCGCATCTAATTGATCAATAGCCACACTGACTTCATTGCCAGATTGAAAACGACTATTTGGATCTTTTGCTAAAAACTTTTCCAAAAGTTTTTGATATGTCTGATATTGAATGGGAAGTTTGGGGATGGGTGCGCTGATATGTTTAAGCGCAATAGTAACGGCATCTTCACCCTGATAAGGCAGGGCGCCGGTTAGCATTTCAAAAAAGACAACGCCAAGACTGTATAAATCTGAGCGAGAATCTACAGGCTGGCCGCGAGCCTGTTCTGGGCTCATATAGTGCGGCGTCCCCACGACTGTGCCCACATGGGTCATGCGCGAAACACCGACAATTCCTTTGGCAACGCCAAAGTCAGAAAGTACGGCGGAGTTATCGGCACGAAATAAAATATTTTCTGGTTTTATATCGCGATGTATATAACCCTTTTCATGAGCATGATCGAGAGCATTTGCTATTTCTTTAGTGACTTTTAAGGCTTCTTCACCGGTTAAACCATTAATCATTTTGTCGTGAACGGATCCGCCAGGTAAATAATCCATGGCGATGTAATTCAAATCATCCGCACGTCCTATATCATAAATAGCCACAATATTCGGGTGGGACAATTGCCCAACGATGGTAGCCTCGCGCTGAAAGCGTTCGCTAAATGCGGGATCGTTGGTGAGGCTTGGGTTCATTACCTTGAGTGCAACAATACGCCCCACGCTCATTTGAATAGCAAGGTAAACGGTGGACATCCCACCCTGATTTATTTTTCGGATTATGCGGTAACCCGGAATTTGTAGTGCCATATTGTGCGAATATCTTGTATTAAAGAATCAATAAATATTAAGTCTGCTATTTGAGCGTGTGAACTAGTATGCCTAACAACGCAGAAATAGCGCCTAAAAAAATGACTGCATCCATTTTTCGATTAGTTGTGATGGCAGGAATCCATTGCCAAAACTTATTTGGATTCACTTCGTTAACAACGGGGGATTCAATAATCTGTAAGGTGATATTGTCACGCCCTCCACTTGTCAGTGCTTCATGAAGCAATTGGTCGGTAGCTGTCAAACTATTCGGACTGTGCTCTAAAATAGTGGTTATTTCTGCATCACTTAATTCATCGGTTAAACCATCGCTACATAACAAGATCCATTGATTTTTTTGCCACTGTCCTGCAGTAGTATCAACTTTAACTTGAGCAAGTTCTTGCATGCCCAAACATTGAGTAATGATATTTTTGTCAGGGTGCGTATCTAGATCTGTAGCGCTAATAACGCCTGATACATAGAGCATTTGTACGTAAGAGTGATCAGTGGTGAGGCGAGTCAATTCACCGCCTTGTTCACTGGGAGTCCAAAGATATGCTCGGCTATCGCCAACCCAAGCGACTTGGTAAAACTGGTCTTTGTTTTGTAAAGCGACTACGGTCGAGCCCATACCGCGGGCTCCAATACCTTTATCAGCAGAGCTTAAAATCAGCTCATGGGATTTTTGAATTGCCTCTGTAAGCGAGAAGGGTACAGCTTTTTGTACAAAATCTTCGAAGGTTTCACGCACTATAGCACTTGCTACTTCGCCCGCCTCATGCCCTCCCATACCATCTGCAACTACCCATAAATCCGCATAGGGTGAGCTGAGGAAACAATCTTCATTGTTTCCTCGCTTCAGCCCAGGGTGCGTGGTAGCACTGCATTCAAGTGGGTGGGTTAGCATCATTGCTAAGGCTCAATTTATTTAAGGTTATTCTTTTATAATCGCCGATTGTGAAGATTTTTTCCATTTTTCAAGTTAGCCATACCGAAAAAGACTTGCTTGGTGGGCAAAACAGCCGACTTGATCACAATTTACAGCCGATAACAGAGCAATTTTTTATTAGGCGCTACAAGTTATGAAGCTCCAACCCTAGAGCCATTAGCTTTTCTTGGTGAGCCACATGACTAACAATACCTATGCTCGCAGCTTCTAATTTCAAATACACATCAGCAACTCGCAATAGGTCATTTAGAGTTACATTAACAACGCGGCTACGAAACTGCTCGCGTTTTTCACGAGTACGCCCAAAAAGCTCTGCTTGATAGGTTGATTTTGCCTCACCGGCAGGCGAACCTGGTTTATCGATACTGCCAATGACACCAAGAATGGCCTCTTCCAATGATTGATTACTGTGTTGAGTTTCTCTTAGCCACTTGAGTGACGCATCAAAGTCATCCAAGGTTTCACTCAAACGGGGGTCGCGATAGGAATAAAAACGAAATGCTGCGATGGTGTTGTCTTGGCTTGCGCCGCCGCCGTAGGCACCACCTTGTTCACGAATGGCGCGGTGTAAGTATCCATTGCGCAAAAAACCTCCCAATACTGTTAACGCAGCGGCATCTGGGTGATCTGCAGGTACAGTTGGATAGGCTTTCGAACAAAAGTTTACCTGCGTATTGGTAAGCCATGCTTGTTTTATTTTTTCGCTAACACTAGGAATAGCAAAGTGTGCAAAATCCTCTGTGTTATTAGCGGTTGGCCATAAATTGCTGAGGGTTTTACGGTAAGTATTTAAGTGTTCGTCTTCCCCAACAATTAAAAATTGTTTAGGTGAATTCAACATAAGCGCATGAATTTGTGTAAGGCCATTGGCAAAGGCAATTAAATTTTCTTTATTATCCAAGGTATTGTCTAGATATTTTAATTCTGCAATGCCGGCAAGTCCGCCCAACTGATGTGCGAGTTTTGCCGCGGGGCTCATGCCCGCACTCGCCAATGTCATGGCCAAACTGTGACCGTGACCAGTGACGCTTTGCTCTGCACGTGCGCGCTTTTGTGCGATGAGTTCACGCAGACGATCATGCTCATCGAAACGAACTTGCTGCAGAGTGGCTCGCATTAATTCGCTCATTGCAACTTGATTGCGGCTTAAGGCTTTTGCAGACAGGGTGATGTAGGCATCAATTTTTTGTACATCGTCACCCGTACCGCGAATGCTGCTGAAGGCACGAATTCCACCGACTACTTCGGCTTGCCAGCGTTGTACATCCAAATAATCTTTTTCACCCAAAGCAAGTTCAGTTAGGCACGAGCAATAAAACGGCAACAGCTTATGCTGTGCTTCGTTAAGTGCTGGCATTTTGAAAGTGATTTGTTGATAAACCAAACCGTTAGTGCCCGCGGTATAACAACGCAATGGGTAGCCATTAAACTCTTCTTGGCTGCCAGGTGTGTAATGTAAATGTTCTGGAATATCGTCTAGACCTACTTTGGGCAAAATACTTTCGTCATCTTCCTGTATTTGGCGTGCTTGTAGTGCGTGGGCACGATCAATAATGGCTTGTTTATCTGCGCCTGTAAGCTCTGCTTTTAATTTAGCAAGACGATCAAGTTCAGCTTGTTGAATACGTTTGTTCAGTTGCGTATCTGGTTTCATCACCAAACGTACGCGGTGGTTGTTATTTAGCAACCATTTTTTCACCAAGGTTTGAATGAAATTGGGCTGTTGAATTTTTTCATGTAAACCTGTGAGTGCCGCGTCCATATCCAAGAGCGCGATAGGGTCGCCGCGATGGGTTGCAGAGGTTAAACCCGTTAAAATAAGCTGCAAACCATAGGGATAACCGTCACCACCTACTTCACGCTGCTGCAGTTCCAGTTGATGCAAAGCTGCTTCAACTTCTGACAAAGGTACGCCTTCATCAGCTACATTTTGCAAAGTTTCAAAAATTAAATCTTCAATTTGGCTAACACTCTCAAGTGAGCAGCCTTCAAGACCACAGACGAATGCCATTTCGCGCGATGAATCATCCATGCCACAGAGAGGGGAGGGCGCTTGACCTAAATCAGTAGTTTCCAAGGCTTGCTGTAGTGGCGAAGCGGAATTGTCTAACAAAATATTAGATAAGAGTTGTGCTTCTAAACTCTCTTCTAGGTTCGTTGTTTTACCCAGCAACCATGCAAGCACCACATGATTTTTATTGGCGAGGTCTTCATCTTCTTCGGCAGGGTAAAATTCTTCGACGGCAATTGGTGCGTGGTAACGCTTTTCATCGGGTACGCTAATTACGTCATCCAACTTTTCAAAGTGCGACAGTGCTTGTACTTCAAATTTTTCTTGGTGAGTTGCCGCTGGAATATCACCATAGGTCATAAAAATCGCATTACTTGGATGATAGTGAGTACGATAAAAGTCTTTTAATTCTTGATAAGTTAAATTAGGAATATCTTCCGGCTCACCACCGCTATTAAAATGATAGGTGGTAGTGGGGTATAGATATTTGCAGAGCGTGTGCCAAAGTTGTGATGGCACTGAACTCATAGCGCCTTTCATCTCATTAAACACAACACCTTTAAATACCAAATCAGAATTGGGATTATCCGTTTCTGCGAACTCAATGCGATGACCTTCTTGCGCAAAATCCAATTCATCTAAGCGCGAAAAGAAAACTGCATCCAAATACACATCGAGCAAGTTATTAAAATCTTTTTGGTTTTGGCTAGCAAAAGGGTAGGCGGTCCAATCCGAGCTGGTAAATGCATTCATAAAGGTATTAAGTGAACGGCGTACCATCATAAAGAAGGGGTCGCGTACCGGGTATTTTTCGCTGCCACACAAAGCCGTGTGCTCAAGAATATGTGCAACACCGGTAGAATCGTGCGGTACAGTACGCAAAGCAACGAGGAAAACATTCTCTTGATTATCGGCAGCTAAATGAATGTGTTGCGCGCCGGTTTTTTTGTGGCGATATTCTTCAACACGGATTTTTAAAGCATCGATCGTTTGGCTGCGAATAAATTCAAAAGCAGAATGAGTCATAGTGTTTCCGTTATGAAGATGAAGGTAAAAAGGTTTGCTGTTCTGCCACAAACGCCGCGAAGGCATTGAGTACAGGCGAGTAATCTACAGCATTATGTTCTAGTTGCTGCAGAGCGTAACAACTTGCCTCCAAGGTGGAAAGTTGATTTTCACTATGCGCTTTACGAATTTTGTATATGGAGGGAGGGCAATGCTGCAGGCTCAGGCGAGGCATGGCTTGCAACGCGGGATTGAGGTAGAGCATTTTGCGGCTTTTGCGCCAAGTAGCATCTAATACCCAAAGCCTAACTCTACTCGTGCTGATCAAATTATCGCCAGAGGGTAAGCGCGAAAGATCAATTGCAGGGGGGTGAGCTATCCCCACAGACTTTTCTTCCGGTGTATCTGGGTAGAGTAAAAGGTCGTAGAAACCTTGCTCTTGATATTCTCGGAAGAAGTGTGGGCTAAAGATTTCACCCATCATGAAATGGCTGTTTTTTAAACACAGATTTAGTAGTCTTGCGCTATTTTTAACCTCATGGGTTTCTTGCGGATGCTGCAAAATAGTCAGCGACACAAGGTTTTGCACGGATTGAATGTGTTTACATATGCAGGTTTTCAAAGGCCTGATGCATGCGCTACAGGTTTCACGCTTTGTCATACGGATTAGGCTCTATTAGCAGTGATTCTGTCAACGATAAGACTTCTAGGTTTGGTTGATAATTTAGAACTAAAGCTTCTTTGGTGATCTTGGGCATTTTTTTGATTTCCGCCTCACGTTTACTAGCACTGCTGCGGTCAGGGTACTGTTCGATAAGACACAGACTTTCTGGTTTGCGGGCACGAAAATAGCGTGCGCCGCCTTTACCACTGCTGTGTTCCTGCCAGCGTCTTTGGATATCTGTAGTGATGCCGGTGTACAATTGACCATCCTTGGTACGAATCATATACACCCACCAATTTTTTGCGGTCATGCAGAGCAGCCAAATGTCAAAAATGAACAGGGATATACACAGTGAACAGCTATTAAATATCGCTAGTATTAACCGCGAGTTTCGTGCGATTGCGGCGATTAACAATTGGCAATCATATCACACACCTAAAAATCTGGCCGCTGCCATTGCGGTTGAAGCCAGTGAATTATTAGCCGAGTTTCAATGGCTTACGGCCGAAGATTCCAAGGCGCTAACCCCACAGCAAAAATCGCGAGTGGCTGATGAAGTGGCAGATGTAATTATGTATTTAACAGAGTTATGTGCGCAGCTGGATATTAATATGGCAGATGCAATCCAAAGCAAAATAGACAAAAATAAACAACGGTTTCAGAAAATATAAAATGGCTAAACAACCTATTAATCAAGACCGAAATTTCGACGACCTTGCGAAACGCTTCCAAAAAAATATTTATGGGGGATTAAAAGGAGAGATTCGTTTGGCGGTACTCGACCGTGATTTTCGTGAGTATTTCTCCCTAGCCCCTTTTGGTGAGCAGCAATCAATAAAGCCTTTGCGAATATTAGATGCAGGTGGTGGGCAAGCACAGTTTTCGTTAAATTTTGCGCGGGCGGGGCACTCAGTTGTCATCTGCGATATTTCGGCTGAAATGCTAAAGCTAGCCGAGCAAGAGGTTATTGCTCAGGGTTTGGAAACCAGAGTGCAATTAATTCATTGCGCCATTCAAGATTTATCGCAGCACCTCGACGAAAGTGCCTGCGAGTTTGATGTGGTTTTGTGTCACGCCGTTATGGAGTGGGTTACCAACCCCTCAGAGCTGCTGGGAGAGTTAATGGTGTATATCAAATCACAGGGGTTTTTATCCTTAACATTTTACAACTTGCACTCTTTGATTTATAAAAATTTATTGCGCACTAATTTTAAAAAAATCCAACAACAGGATTTTGGTGGCTCTCGCGGTAGCCTCACGCCCATTAATCCGCTATACCCTGAACAGGTGTTTGAGTGGCTAAATCAATTACCCATGGTTAGACTTACTACCAGTGGAATTCGCGTCTTTCATGATTATATTTTCAATGAAGAGCACCGCGAACGCGACCCGAAAAGTGTTATTGAATTAGAGCTAGAATTTTCGCGTAAACAGCCATATCAATTGCTAGGGCGGTATATTCACGTATTGAGCCAAAAAGACTAAGCTGGTTTGTGAGCTATGGATGCATTAAGCTAAGTTTTGCTCTAAAACTGTTCTTCACATCCTGAGGGGTACGCATGCAGGGAGTCTTTATAGTTCATCTAAGGCAAAACTGCATGCTAAGCATCAGGTTTGTATGCTTAGTGCTGCTATTGGCGGCTTGTGGCGGTGGTAGCGACAATCAAACTTTTTCTAACTTTACCTCAAGTTTACCCGCGTCTAGCTCTAGCTCGTTGGGTTCAATCACTGCATCTTCTTTGGCTAGCCTTTCATCTCTTAGCTCAAGCGTCTCATCGTCTAGCTCAGCGAATTCAATGATCGTGAGCGGCAAAATCACCTATGATTACGTTCCCCATAATGCAAACAATCTCGGTTTAAATTATTTTGAGATAGAATCGCGCCCAGTACGCGGTGCTGTTGTTGAGCTGATAGATGATTTGGGTCAAATTAAGGCCACAGGCATTACCGATAATGATGGCGGTTATGCTCTCACCACACAGAAAAGCCTACTCATTAAGGTTCGAGTAAAGGCACAGCTATTGAGCACATCCGTACCGATTTGGGATTTTAAAGTTACCGATAACACCTCAAACAATGCTCTTTATGTTCTTGATGGCGCAATGGTCGCCGCAACAACACAAAGCGCCAGGAGAAATTTACATGCTGGTTCCGGTTGGGACGGTAGCGCCTATTCCGCCCCCAGAGCTGCAGCGCCGTTTGCGATATTGGATAACATTTACGTAGGTTTGGCTCGAATCATTTCTGCCGGAAACAGAAAAAACTTAAGCCCTCTTGAGTTGCGTTGGAGCACTAAAAACTCAGCCGCTGAAGGCGATGTTAGCAAAGGTGAAATTGGGACCAGCTTTTATGATGGTTCTGCTATTTATGTTTTGGGGGACGCCAATAATGACACTGATGAATATGACCCTCATGTGTTGTTGCACGAATGGGGTCACTATTTAGAAAATGAGTTGTTTCGCTCAGATAGTATTGGTGGGGATCACTCTGATGGTCAGTTGCTAGATTTACGTGTGGCTATGTCTGAAGGTTTTGCTAATGCCTTTTCAGGAATGATGATTGATAGGGTGAACTATGCGGATGCGTCGGGTATCAGTCAAGCATCAGGATTTACTTTTAGTATTGGCCGCAAAAGCCGAGAAAATAAAGGATATTTTAGCGAGGGCTCTGTAGGTTCTATTTTATATAATTACTATACAAGTAACCTTAATAAAACCGCTAATGACTTCTTACCCATCTTTAATATTTTAAATAATAATGCCTATTCTGCAAGTGAAGCCTTTACCAGTATTTTCTTATTTCAATCGCAATTAAAAAATCAATTACCGAATCATGCGTCATTATTTTCAAGCTTGATGCTGGAGCAGAATATTTTTGGTACAGATGAATACGCTAGCAATGAGTCAAATAACGGTGATCTTAGTATTAGTCTTCCCGTTTATAAAATGTTGAGCGTAGATGGCGCGGCAATTAATGTGTGCAGCGCTGCTAATTATGGTAAGTACAATAAACTTGGCAACTCACAGTTTTTAAAGCTCAATATTGCTCAAACTGGTAGCTATAACATTCGTGCGACTAAATCGGGGGGCGCTAGCGTTATTTCCAAACCTGAATTTGTTCTTTATCAAAAAGGCCGCGCTATCGCCTATGCAGAAAACACCTTGAACGATAATGTGACCGGAAATTTAACTGTGGCTCGTGGTAATTATGTCCTAGAAGTTTATGATTTAAATAATCACGACAGCGATAATACCGATGAGAATATGACATGTTTTAATGTGCGAGTTGCAGCCAACTAATGCAAGGTATCAAAATGAGTACTTTATATTCTGCGACAAAATCAGGGCTTGCTTTGCTCGTCATTGTAGCTCTCTTGGGGTGCATTGAAAAACCTGTAGCAGAAACAACACTGAGTAAACCAGTTCAGACTACAAAAACAACTAAGCCTGGTGCAGCTATTAAGTTGGTGTCCAGTTCACTGATATTTATAACAGCCAATGAGCTAGTGGATACTGAAATTTTGCTAGAAGCTTTGGAGGCTAGAGGTGAGTTGACCATCGACTTTTCACCATCGCAAGGTTTGATTCTTAAAAATACAAATACACCTCAAACGATCAAGTTTGATAGTTCTTCTGTTATAAAAATTCCCGTCTCACTTCTAGCAACAGCCAATGGCCGCTATTACCTTAATATGCGTATCAGTCTGAATAATACCGACTCAATTTCCGTTCGTAATCTTGCCATGATTGTGCAAGTTGGACCTTTGGCAGAAAAGGTATTCAAACTTCAAAAAACAGCTGGTGAGAATATAATTGTGCTGCCTGTTGGAGAAACCATTTCCAGCCAATAATTCATTTATGCCATCGGGCAAGGTCTTCGTTATAATCAGCTTTTTAATGATTTGAGGCCATGTTAACAATGACTAATCAACGTCTTCCCGCAGAGTGGGAACCTCAGGATGCCATTCTTCTAGCGTGGCCCCATAAAAACACCCCATGGGATTGGCAGTTGGATGATATGGTTCAGCTGTATGAGGCATTGGTGTCTGTGATTTGTGACTATGCGGATGTGGTGATTGCACTTCCCGAAGCGGCTATCCCTGAAGTTCGTGAGCGTTTGGGGGCAATGGAAGTTCCCTTGGAGTATATCTATTTCTATCCTGTCGATTCCAATGATACTTGGGTGCGTGATTTTGGCCCCATCACAGTTCAGACTGATGCAGGTATGAAAGTATTAAACTTTGAATTTAATGCATGGGGCCAAAAGTATCCTTTTGATTTAGATAATCAAGTATCCGCAAAAATGCAAGTGCTTAATGCCTTTCCAGCGGCTGATTTTGAGTCAGTGAATTTTGTATTGGAGGGAGGCTCGATAGAAACTGATGGGCGGGGTACTTTATTAACAACCACATCATGTCTATTAAACAAAAATCGCAATCCTGATTTATCAAAAGAGCAAATTGAGCAGCAACTTAAGGTCGCTTTAGGTGTACGAAAAATCAATTGGTTAAGCTCGGGCTATTTAGCTGGCGATGATACAGATGGTCATGTAGATGTTCTCGCTAGAATTTGCCCTAATAACACCATCGTTTATACCGCCTGTGACGATGAAAATGATGAACATTACTCTGAGCTAAAAAGTATGGAGCAAGAGTTAATGGCTATGACCAATGCAGATGGTCAATCATATCGTTTATTACCGTTACCTTGGCCTGGCGCAAAATATAGCGATAATGATCAGCGCCTGCCTGCAACCTATGCTAACTTTTTAGTTGTGAATGAGGCAGTTTTGGTGCCGATCTATGATTCGCTTAGCGATGAAGATGCTCTAGATGTTGTTTCCCAAGCTTTTCCGAACTACGAAATTTTTGGCATCCCCTGTTTAAGTCTAATTGAGCGTGGCGGTAGTTTGCACTGTATTACCATGCAGCTGCCCGAAGGGGTGTTATTGCAGGCGTAAATAAATTTTGTCGCTATAATCAATTCTATAAATATTTTTTGGTTTTCGATTGCTATGGAAACAGTACCGGACGAAAAACACACCCCCGATTTATATTGCCCTCGCGGCGATAGCACCTGTCATTTTTTGGGTGAGATTGTTGAATTGCGCAAAGCAGTGGATTCATTAACGGAAATGGTGCGGACTGATGCCTTAACCGGGTTGTTTAATTTCCGTTTTTTTACTGAAACCATTGCACTTGAGATGGAACGCACTCGTCGTGGCACTCAGCCATTGTCTATGATTTTGTTGGATATTGATCATTTTAAAAAATTTAATGACCAGTGGGGGCATGAACTGGGGAATCATGCGTTGGTTCATATCGCAAATCTCATCAAGCTCGCAGTGCGAAAATTAGATTTTCCTTGTCGTTTTGGCGGTGAAGAGTTTGTAATTTTGCTCCCTAATACTGATTTACGTCAGGCGGTAAATGTTGCTGATCGCTTGTGTGAAATGATCGCTACCACACCACTTAAGCTTGAGGGGGATGAATCTATCGCTATAACCGCAAGTTTGGGCGTTGATCAATTTGCATCATCCAATAGTGAAAGCAGTGAAGCATTTATTCATCGCGTAGATGCTTGGCTATACAAGGCAAAACATAGTGGTCGTAATCAAGTTGCACATCCAGAATTGGTGACTGCTTTACACAATGAATCAGTCTCAGTTGAAGAAAAATATGCACTCTTTAATTTGCTGAACGATGATAATTAGTTCGAGGATAATATTTAATGTCTTTCCCTAAGCTTGGAAATCTAGCGCCTAATTTTTCATTGTTAAATCAACGTGGCGAAACTATTGCATTAAAAGCCTTCAAGGGTAAAAGTAAGGTAGTTGTTTATTTTTATCCCAAAGCCTCCACGCCGGGATGCACGGTGCAAGCCTGCGGTTTACGTGATTATGCGGCCGAGTTCAAAGCCTTAAATACCGTTATTTTAGGTGTTAGCCCTGATGCCTCCGCGAAACTTCAAAAATTTGATGATAAATATGAACTTGGGTTCGATTTGCTGTCTGATGAGGATCACGCTATTGCAGAAGCCTACGGAGTTTGGGGGCTCAAGAAGTTTATGGGGCGTGAGTTTATGGGAATTATACGCACCAGTTTTATTATTGATGAAGCTGGTCGCTTAGCGAAGATACTTGAAAAAGTGAATACCAAGACTCACAATGATGATCTGATTGCTTATATCAAAAATATTAGTTAAAACGTTATGATATATAAATCACAATTTTTGCGATACCCTGTGTGTTTTTTGCACTAAATTGATGGTGTGTGAATTTTATTGACTATAATCTCACCAAGAGCAAAGGCATGCCTTGATGTAATAAGATTATTTATTTCATAGGTTTGACCTGCTCATACTTTTTACCAAACGATGCCTGATGGCATAAGGAGAAGCCTGAATGATTCAGCTACAGCGCAACTATAAAAATGAAACTACTTCATCTGAAGGCGAATTCAGCCAGTCAGAAGTTCGTTCTTATGAAGAATATCTTTCTCTGGCTAGGATTCCTCATTGTGAGGGCGTTTCTGCGCGTGTTGTTAACGCACTGCATGCCCGAGTAGGGCACTCCGACTTGTCGATTGATTATGTTGCAGAAGATATCGGCCTATCTAAACGTACCTTGCAACGTCGCCTTCAGCAGCAGGATGCCAACTTCGCCCAATTGCGTGATGATGTACGTTTCCATTATGCAATTAAATATTTAATTGATGACCACATGAGTGTCGATTTGGTGTCAAAGGCGTTGGATTTTTCTGATAGGACGAGCTTCACTAATGCGTTTAAGCGTTGGACCGGCCTGTCTCCTAGTGTGTTCCGTAAGTTGTTCAGGGATTATGCGTAGCCTCTCTCCCGCATGTTGCCTTAACTTTTAAGCGCTAATTGCTTGCCCTTTGCAAAACGGGTAGAGTTAGCGCTTTTTAATTGTTAGGGGTTCTCCATGAGTTTTCTTGTTAATTCTGCCGTAGCACAAACCACTGCCGCTCCAGCCCAACCTGCTGGTTTTGGCGATCCAGTTTTTTTAATCATGATGGTGGGGATGTTTGCCTTCATGTACTTTTTTATTATTCGCCCACAACGCAAGCGCCAAAAAGAGCATCAAAATTTGGTGAGTGCACTGGCCAAAGGTGACGAAGTGGTATTAACCAGTGGCTTGCTAGGAAAGGTAGTAAAAGTTGATGATAATTACGTTGTAGTTGAAACTGGCAATAACATTGAGCTGAAGTTTCAAAAAGTAGCCGTTCATGCGGTTCTACCAAAAGGCACCATTAAATCAATTGATGCTGCGTAATTTTAAAAGCTGACTAAAGACAGTTCGCTGGTTTGGGTAACCCTGCAATTTTACATGAGTATCTTGCAGGGCTTACGGGAAACAACTGCAGCAAGTAAATACTTTTCCCTTTTTCTTCTCCCAATAATTGCCCAGTTCGTTTTACCAGTGCGCGCATAGAAGGTGAAACTTGAAAGGTCTGATAGAATTCGCGTACTAAATTGATAATTTCCCAATGTGCTTCGGTTAAATGAATGCATTCATTCTGCGCAATAATATTGGCTATATCTTCATTCCAATCATTTAGATTTACCAAAAATCCTTCTTTATCCAGCTCTATCGTTCGGCCATTTTGCGCTAATTGCATCTCAGTACCAACTTTGTACGCATTTATGCTCAACGCTCAGCTGCACAAAACCGTTGTAATCTGTTAGCAGGATGCCGGCACCTACTTTTTCTTGCAGTCCGCGCGCATTCACATCCCCCTTAAGTGCATAAACTTTTACACCAGCCTCAATCATGGCTGATAGCTCTTCAGCGCAAGGCGAGCTCGCCAGCGCGCCAAAAACGCCGTCTTCCAATAATAGTATGCCATCATTTTTCCCGCACACCTGTAAGCAAGACGCTAAGGTTGTGTGCGAGAAAGGTGATTTGTTGATTGTGTGTAAGGTGCTCATATTAAAAGCTCAGCAGCTGATCTTGCTGTGCCAGTAAACTGCAGATAGCGGTGCTATCTATAATCTGGACACTATCTAAAACAAGCTCATTTATTGTTATTTGTCGTTTCTTTAGTGATTCATAGTGTACATAAATTGAATTAATTTCATAGAGCGGCAATACAGGTAAAATTGACGCAAAACTTTTTTGTGCAATATCAGCTGAAGCTTGGTTTTTTAACAGCTGAAATACGCCATCGTCCATAAAGAGAAGACTTAGCTCCTGATCGTAAGCAGAGCTTGCTAAAACAGCATCTAACGCATCCTTTGCCAATGATGATCCGTAGGGTGAGTGACGACTAATAAAGAGTAATTTTTTAGATGGAGTTTGATTCATCGTCAAGCCCCAAAGGTTATCAATCTATCAGACATAACAGTCGCGTCGACCAATTGGCCTAGACCACTAAGTTCAAATCCTTCAGCAAGATTAAAGGCTGGCCTATCGTAGCGAGATGCTTCTTGTTGATTGAGCAGCCCGCGTTTTAAAGCGGCTGCAATGCACACAACAAGATCGATGTTATGTTGTTGTGCCAGCGCTTGCCAGTTTTGCGTAAAATGAATTTCGTCCTGTGGTGGCGTAGTAAGTGATGACGCGGTATGCACACCATCTTGATAAAAAAACACGCGATAGAGTGTG
>CAZZEV010000009.1:0-10331 GCA_964653305.1 uncultured Cellvibrionaceae bacterium
GAACTTGTTCAACGAATTCACAATGATTTTCTCGATAGCTACGATGAAGAGCTTGAGCTAGAAATGGAGGATCGCATTTATTTTCAAGATGCCGATGCAGATTCGCCTACGCAATCGCAAGAGGCAAAAGAATATCGCCAACTGTATTTTCGCGAACTCTTTCGCCTTCAAGGCGAGCTCGTAAAGCTGCAAGATTGGGTAGCCGCAACGGGTCACAAAGTCGTCGTGATTTTTGAAGGGCGCGATGCGGCTGGCAAAGGTGGTGTCATTAAGCGAATTACGCAACGATTGAATCCTCGTATTTGCCGTGTAGCAGCACTGCCAGCGCCCAATGAACGCGAGCGCACGCAATGGTATTTTCAGCGTTATGTATCGCACTTACCCGCTGCAGGCGAGATCGTATTATTTGACCGCAGTTGGTACAACCGCGCAGGTGTTGAGCGTGTTATGGGTTTTTGTAGCGATGAACAGTACGAAGAGTTTTTCCGCTCAGTACCGGAATTTGAAAAAATGCTGGTTCGCTCTGGCATTCAAGTTATTAAATATTGGTTTTCGATTTCTGATGAAGAGCAAAACTTGCGTTTCCTTGGTCGCATACACGACCCGCTTAAACAATGGAAGCTCAGCCCGATGGATTTGGAATCGCGCCGCCGTTGGGAACAATACACAAAAGCCAAAGAAATCATGTTAGAGCGCACCCATATCCCCGAAGCACCATGGTGGGTAGTTGAAGCAGTAGATAAGAAAAAAGCACGATTGAATTGTATTCATCATCTACTGCATCAAATGCCCTATGAAGAAATTAAACGTCCAAGCATAGATTTACCCGAGCGGGAATATCACGATGACTATGCCCGTCGCCCCGTCCCCAAAGAGATGTTTGTACCCGATATCTATTAACTTTTTACATTGACTAAGGAACTACTGTGCCTGAATTAATTGCTGCCCCCGAAAAAAATACCCTGGGTGCCTATGGTATTTGGCTCTTCAAAGAAAAGTCTCCGCAAATTCGAAAAATAAAAAAAACTGTGGCACCAAGTGTTCATGGTGATCGTCACTGGGATTCAAGCTATTTACTGATGGATTATTTCACCCAATATCCACCCACAAAAAAAATGCGGGTTTTAGATGTGGGTTGCGGCTGGGGGCCAACGTCTATCTTCTTTGCGAGCAAAGGTTGCAAAGTCACGGGCATGGATGTCGATGCAGATGTGTTCCCATTTTTAGACGCGCAGGCTGATTTAAATAATGTAAAAATTACCAAGCTCACCTGCGCCATGAAAGATATGAAGAAAAAGGATTTGGAAAACTTTGATGTAATTGTGGGTGGTGATATTTGCTTTTGGGATGAACTTGCCGATGAATGGCTTGCCATGCTAAAACGTGCCGCGCAAGCCGGTGTAAAAAAAGTCGTACTAGCAGACCCAGGCCGCAGCCCATTTTTAGCGCTTATCGACAAATGTGAGAAACGCTGGCCAACCGATTTTATGATTTGGTATTCGTTGGAACCCCAAAAATTTGAAGGCAGCTTGATGGTGGTAAGGCTCAACAAGTAATGCATTGAGCACACAGGCTACTAATGCGCCGAATGAATTAATCTATATGAGAAAGTGCCTTATCCACATCTAAGCCTAAGGTAATAGCGCCAATTGCTGTCTTATTTTTGGGGTCCAGCAAAGGCGCGCTTACCTGTACTTGAAAACGTCTTGATGACGCATCATATTTAATTTGATCAAAATACAGCGTTTGCGCAGTTTTAGCATATACCTGCGTAAATTTGTTTTCATCGCCCTGCCAATAATCCGATGTCATATCCAACATGGCCACATTATAGCCACGCTCATCCATTACAATAATTTCTGAAAGCAATTCTTTAGAGTCTACTGAAATTTGTTTAAGCACCCGAACCAAAGCCTGATTCACAATTGCCTTGGGGAAATTAAAGTTTCCCACGTTAAATGCCAATTGCCATTGCTCATCTATTTTAGTCAACTGATTAGGTGATTTTGTTTTATTCACTTCGTTTTGTTGCACAACTGCAACCACTATCTCTTTGTTTGTTGTAATACGTTCAAACCAAGGCGCTACGATTTTTTTAATACTCTCTTTTTCGCTAGGCGACAAATCAAAATCAAGCGTTGAGCAACTGCTAATACGGCTATTAAATGCGTTTAAAAAATCAGGGTGCTGGTTTAAAAACGGTGCACCAAAATAAACACCCAAAGGCATATAGCGGAAAAAGCGTGAGTTGTACTGACTGTTAGAAATATTCATTTTTTTAGTGACAGTTTCAAATTGTTCTTTATCCAACAAGACCACATCAACACGCTTACTCATGAGCAATTTCACTAACTGCTCCATATTATTGGCGGTCACAAAATCACTAAAGCCCTCGTTACTTAAAATGGCCTCTTGCTGCCCGCCTAAAATAACACCCACTTGGAAATGCTCCTTCCAAGATTCTGGTGCGGCCATATCCTTACGCCAAAACCAATACCAATTTTCCAAGACCAAAGGCGCTGAAAAAGTGGCGTAATCACTGGCCTCATCGATTGCAACCGCTGTGAAAAAGCCATCTATAACACTGTTATGTACATCTTGACGCGCACGTCGCCACGGTAAAGCGCGTATTTGATACTTGAACTGCATCTTATCCAAAATACATTTCACATGTTCAACTGAACCGCCCTCCGCCTGCTCATTAATCTGTTGGATTCGCTTATGCAGTACATTAGTACCCAGTACCAGATTAGGAGCATCCACTTGCGCCCAAACCGATAATGAGAAACAGAGTACGAAGAGAGAGCATAAGAAGAAAGAGAGTAGCTTCATAGCCTGAAATTCCAATGTCCTATTTTTATAACCAATAAATTACTATCAGTGTAGCCCAGCTTTATTAGAGCCTCAGCCCATATTTATCAAGGACTCAGCCAATCCATATTTAGAACAGCCTCCACCTCAGCCGCTAAACGATCTAACTCCCGCTCCCGCAAGTCATCTATCGCAAGCAGATCCTCCAACTCAACACCCACCCATTTTAGGATTATTTGGGTGGCGTCTGCAGAATCAAACAACCCATGTAAATAAGTGCCTAGGATTTGGTTATCATCGCTCATAGCACCATCGGGTATTAAAGCCCCTTCTTGCTCAAAGTAAAATGCAGGCCGATTTAGTGCCGCACCTTGTGAAACACCACAATGAATTTCATAACCCACAACTGGCGTAGATTTATCCCACAAGAATCCTTTCTGCTGACGCAATATTTTTTCAGGCTTCAGAATCGTATTCATGGTCAAATAGCCCAAACCTCTTATTTCACCGATGGCGCTTTCAATAGCATGAGGATCAGCAATAGCGTCACCCAACATCTGAAAACCGCCACACACACCCATTAATTTACCGCCATAACGTAAATGTTTAGCAATGGATTTATCCCAGCCTTGATCACGCAAAAACTGTAAATCAGCGCATACATTTTTACTGCCGGGAATAATAATTAAATCGCAGGGAGGAATTGAATGCTCAGGCCCCACCCAAGTGAAATCTATTTCGGGATTAAAGCGTAACGCATCAAAATCATTGTGGTTTGATATTCGCGGTAAAGCTAAAACGGCAATACGTACTTTCGCACTACTATTTTTCCTGACGTTTTTATCCAAGGAATCTTCCGCATCCAACTTTAAACCTTGCACGTAGGGGATTACGCCAAGCACAGGCTTACCGGTTTTTTGTTCAAGCCAATCCAGCCCCGACTCCAATAAACTTAAATCGCCGCGAAAGCGATTAATAACAAACCCTATAACGCGCTTTTGTTCAGAGGCGCTGAGCAAATCCAAAGTGCCGACAAGATGTGCAAACACACCGCCGCGATCAATATCCGCAATAATAATCACTGGGCAATCCACCGCTTCCGCAAAGCCCATATTGGCAATATCACGATCGCGCAAATTAATTTCAGCGGGGCTACCTGCGCCCTCCACCACAATCACATCGTATTGAGTCTGTAAGCGGCGGTAGGATTCCAGCACCGCACTCATCGCGTGCTTTTTATAATCGTGATACACCACAGCGTCCATATCATTCACCGCTTTGCCATGAACAATGATTTGCGCTTTGGTGTCACTGGTGGGTTTTATTAGAATGGGGTTCATATCCGTATGTGGTTTTAAACCAGCTGCTTGTGCTTGCAAAGCCTGCGCACGGCCAATTTCACCACCATCTTCCGTTACTGCCGAATTCAATGCCATGTTCTGTGGTTTAAAAGGGACTACTGATACACCGCGATTTTTTAGAATACGGCACAGCGCAGCGACTAAGGTAGTTTTACCCGCATCGGATGTTGTGCCCTGAATCATGATGGTTTTTGACATGGATTCGGCTACCACTCAATTCCCTTTTGCGCTTTTATTCCGCTATTAAACGCATGCTTAATCGCTTTTACTTCACTAAAGGTATCCGCCAAGTCTTCTAAATATTTTTTAGCGCCACGCCCCGTAATAATGACGTTTTGCGTGATGGGGCGGTTTTTAATAGCGTCCAGCACTTTTTCTTTATCCAGATATTTGTAATTCAGCATATAAGTTAATTCATCCAGTAATACTAAATGCACATTTGGATCTTTAAATACATGCTCACATTCAGCCCACACTTTTTCTGCTGCGGCTTTATCCTTTTCAGCATTTTGTGTTTCCCAAGTAAAGCCGGTGTCCATAGTGAAATATTCCAGCTTAGCATTTTCACCACGGAATAAACTTTCGGTTAAATAGTTCTTTTCACCGCATTCCCAAGTGCCTTTTATAAATTGCACAATGGCAACTTTGTACCCATGCCCCAAGCAGCGCAATGCAGTACCGAAACCAGAACTGCTTTTTCCTTTACCATCCCCCGTCAATACAATCAATACGCCACGATCTTCAGTGGCACGCGCAATTTTTGCATCCACAATTTCTTTGCGCTGCTGCATGCGCTCTTTGTGACGATCTTGTTTTGCTTGATCATCTGGGGATTTTTCATCGGTCATAATTACACCTCAAAAAAATGGGTGACTCTGTCACCCACTTCTATCATTTTAAGTAAAGCTACTTAACATCTTTAAAAATTCTTGTTTTTAAAATCTATAAGTAACATGCGCGTCATAGCTACGTTCAGCCTGTGGATACAAATACACGCCCTTCCAGTTAGCGCCTTGGTAATCCGCATAAGCTTCGCCAGTAATATTTTTTATTCGGAAGCCCAACTCCGCACCTTTAATATCCCAAATGATATTGGCATTAAACAGGGTTACAGGATCAATTTTAGCCAAGGAATTGGCATTATCACCCACTAAATAACGGCTGCCCGTGTAATTTGCATCAATAGATGCGGTAACATCTTTTACGAAATTAAAAACAATGCCAATATTCGCCAAATGCTTAGAAACGAAAGGAACAGTTTTATCCTTAAAGTTTCCAGAAGTAAGTTGCGCATCGGTATAAGTATAATTTGCACGCAAACCAATCTGGTCACTCAACTGCACATCACCATCAAACAAAAAGCCTTGGCGCTCTGATTGTGGCAAATTGATATTTGCACCATAAGCACCCGCCATTGGATCATACATAATTTCGTTATCTATGGTCATATTGAACAGGCTGTATTTTACATTGGCGACTTCGCCAGCCCATGCCACACCCGCTTCTTGTGAGTTGCTGGTTTGTACTTCCAAGAAATCTACGTTCGGCAATTTATAGCCATTTTCATCCGCATTCGCGAAACGGAAACCATCTGCAACGCGCGCGAAGGCTCGCCACTCTGGCGTTAATTGATAGCTAAGACCAAGCTCACCTGCATTCACAGAATCTTTGTGGGCATTTTTCAGACCATGATTGGTGTCATCCACATTCGCATGACGTGCACCCAAGGTTACGGTAAGGGGTTTAGAGATGGGATAAATAACCTGTGCGTAAACAGCATCTTGCGCTTGGCTAATGTTGGTATAACCGTCTTTGGTTTTATAATCTGCATCTACTTGATCATAACCCACAGTCACAATTGTATTACCTGCTGCAGTGGCAATATTACCCACAATGCGCGGCGTAATATTTTTCACGCGCATGTCATAAGCAGAAACATAGGGGTAATAACCGTCTGTTTTAACGTAGTCATCAAAGAGTGCATAGCCTGACTCATCGCGATCTGAATACTCACCCAAGAGTTTCCAGTTTTTTAAAAAGCTAATTTCGCCGCCTGCACGCTTAATATCCGTATCTTGATTAGAAAAATCGTTGGGTTTGAGACTCTGGTGCGGATCAGCTGCAGCTTCTGATAATAAAAGAGCACCGGGAATACGCAAATCATCATTAATTTTTTGCTGCTCAACGAACACTCGCCCAGCATCAAAATTAAAGCCGAGATTGCCTAATACATTGGTCGCTTCAGAATTGTTGTTATCGCGATAATTATTCGCTAAACGCTTTTGCGCGCTAAGGTTGTAGCTCAAGCCATTTTGAAAAGCTTGATTGAGGTTCGCGGTGTAATTTTCTAACTCGTATGAGCCTCGTTGTGCACTCACGCTACCATTAAACTCGCCCGCTTTTGCTTTACGCAAAACCACATTGATCACACCACCCACAGCCTGATCGCCGTACAAAACACCGGCACTACCTTCAATAACTTCGACACGTTCAATATCCTTGAGCGCAACAGTACTTAATGCCGGGCCAGAGAGACTTGGGTTATTTAATTTGCGGCCATCGACCAAGATTAAAATGTTATTTGCCGCGTTAGCGGCAAAACCGCGCATAGAAACGCTGACATTACGGCTACCGCTACCATCCGTATCTTGGATTTGAATGCCACCTTGCTGACGCAACACTTCCGTTAATGTGCTCGCGCCACTTAGGCGAATTTCTTCAGCATCAATGACATTGATTTGTGTAGCTACTGGTACTTGTGCAGTTTCACTGCGCGTAGCACTGATATAAACCGTTTCGATTTTTTCATCTGCAGCATAAGAAGTGTGAGTAAGGGCAATAGATAAAATTGCAGCACTAAGCGGGCTTAATGCAAAGGATTTGAAAGACATGATAATTCCTCAATTCAGTAAACGAATGAGGGAGGGAAAGCGGAATAATGCGCGCCATAGCCGAAATTGCAGCCATGCAAAACACAGAATTACCACTGATGTTGCCCTCCGCGACATCGGGTTAAGATTTTTGAGGCTGGTATCGGACTTATAGCCTTCAATAAAGTAGGCATACTCACCGTTGCGGGGGCAGTGTTGGCTTTGCTGTGGATAACAGCGCACCAAACTTCCCATTTAATTTGACCCTTGCACTTGCTGAAAAAACAGCGATTAGGCACGTCAAACACCTCGGCGCGCAGGTTATGGGGTTGAAGGGGATGAGTCAAGGGGGAATTATTTTTCTTTCGCAGACTTTAACTTCACATAAACCGTTTTATGTACGCGCGCCACCAAATGTTGCTCCGCGTCATAAATCTCCACCGTAAATTCTGGCAAATATTTTTCGCCGTTTCCTGTAACTGCACGAATCTCATCAAGCTTTTCAGATGTTAGTAAAAACTTGGCGGTAACCATGCCGCGACCGGGGGAGATAAATTCTATAGTGGCTTTTTTATCCCACACATAATAATCGCGCCCCAAGTTTTGCATGAGCATTAACATATACCAAGGGTCAGTCATGGAGAAGAGATTACCGCCAAAATGCACACCTACATAATTGCGATTGTAGAAACGCAATTTTAAGGCAACATGAATCTCACGAAAATCTTGAGCAATATAAGTGGCGCCAATCGAATTAAATAGAAAAGGTGGCCAAAAATTAACGAGTCTGCGTAGCCAAGACGATTTCATAATAAACTCTAGTTAGGCTTGAGCGACACGTTTAATAGGAATGATGACTACGCCATCCTCACGGCAATCCACATGAGCGCTAATGCCGTAGACTTTTGCGAGGTTTTCGGGTGTTAGCACTTGCACGGGTTCGCCCTCCGCCACGAAATTTCCCTGATGCATTAAAATCAATCGAGAACAAAATCGTGCGGCCAAACTTAAATCATGTAATGCCGCTATGACTGCCCCGCCCTGCTGTGCATGAGCTTGCAGCAACTCCATAATATGTAATTGGTGATATACATCGAGTGCGGCTATAGGTTCATCGGCAACAATTAACTTGGGGTTACCAGCAAATACACGCGCTAATAACGCACGCTGCAATTCGCCACCGGATAACTCTGTAACAGGTCGTTCTGCCAACGAATCTACATCCGTCATTGCTAGGGCATTCTGAATCGCAAGTTCATCATCTGCATTGGTATTGACCGAAGAGTTCCACGGTGAGCGGCCAAGTGCGACTAAGTTTTTTACGCTTAATGGCCAAGCCGGTGTTTCGTGCTGTGCAAGGTAAGCCATAAAGCGAGCGCGCAATTGCGCAGGGATTTTTTCAATCGCAGTGGCGTTATTCTGTGGTGTTAATTCTACAAGGCCAGAATTGGGTTTTATTAATCCTGCCAAGATTCGCAGCAGTGAACTTTTGCCCGCGCCATTGGGGCCGATTAAACCGACAAACTCACCTGCATTTACATGCACGTTCATTCGCTCGACAACATTTTTTTTGCCGAGGCTCAGTGAAAGGTTTTTGGCGTTTAACAATTGCATATCAAATCCAACGCGACCGCGTTTTTAAAATCAATATCAAAAAGAAAGGGCCGCCTAAGAGAGAGGTCACTACACCTAACTTTAATTCACGCGCAACATCCAACTGGCGCACAAAAATATCAGCACACAACACTAAAAGTGCACCACCCAGCGCGCTGGCGAATAACAAGCGGCTTGGTTTGTAACCGACTAGTGGGCGCAACAAATGGGGCACAACCAAACCTACAAAACCTATACTGCCACTGACTGCCACTGCTGCACCCACGCACAAAGCCAAGCCTACTAATAAAAAATTGCGTTCGCGCTGCGGATTAAAACCTAGGGATGTTGCTGTCTCTTCGCCAAGACTTAAGGCATTTAAAAAACGATAACGGCTTAATAACAATACCCAGCCCATCACGATGAAAGGCGCAGCAATATACACATGATGCATATTGCGATTGGAAAGCGAACCCATTAACCAAAATACAATTTCCTGCAATGCGAAATAACTGGGCGCAAAATTGAGCGCGACAGAAATTAATGCGCCCGCAATAGCATTAATAGCAACGCCCGCCAAAATTAATGACAAGACACTGCTGCGAAAACCCGCCAACAAATAAACCAACACTAAAGAAATTAAAGCGCCCGTAATAGCCGCAACAGGAAGCCAATACCACGCCGCTGCCGCAAAGCCGAAATACAATACAATAACCGCACCTAATGCAGCGCCGCTAGAAACGCCTAAAATACCCGGCTCAGCCAATGGGTTGCGCAAAAAGCCCTGCATAGCCGCGCCTGCAAGACCAAGAGTCGCGCCAACAAGAACCGCAAGCAATACACGCGGCAAGCGAATTTCCCACACCACGGTTTGATGCAGTGAGGGACTATGAGTCAATAAATCTTTAACGGCTTGCACTATAGAGATAGACGCATTGCCCATACTGAGTGAAAACAAAAATGCTGCTAGCACACCAAGGCTGAGCAACATCATTAATAGTGGATATGAAATTTTTTGCACACAATTCCTTTAATCTAATTAACCATAGATTTTTTTTGTTGGATGAGATTGTCAATAACATCTGCCGCTATAGGTGCAATACACACAGAAAGCGTCGCGGGTAGTTTTATAATTTGCATATTGTTTTTACGTAATGCTGGGTGCTCCACATATTCGCGCGCGAGTGAAAACGCTTGTACATCCGAGTCTTCCACAATGATCACTTTGGGCTTTGAGAGAATTAAATCTTCCAAATCCAACTGCGAAATTCCACTGATATTTTTATCCAAGGCTAGGTTGTGAAAACCAGCACGAGTCATTAATTCGTTTTCTAAGGTATCGCCGCCCACTACGTAACTGTTTGAAGCATACCAAAATGCGGGGATGGGCGTACTTGGGTTTGCATCTAATCGCGCAAGCTGTGTTTCTAACTCTTGCACCATTTTCTCGGCGGAATTTTGGCTGCCCGTTAATTCACCAAAGCGACGAATATGCGAACTAATATCTGCCAAAGTGCGCGGTAAGGAAAGTGTTTCAACTCGAAAACCTAATTGCTTTAATAAGACTTTCGCATCGCCTGCGCCAAAGTCACCCGCAAGAATTAAATCGGGATTGCGCGGCACCAAATCTTCTGCAAGGCCACGATTCAAATGAAATTGCTGCGCCTGTTTAGCAAATGGAGAAAACTGCGGGTTA
>CAZZEV010000009.1:10341-22116 GCA_964653305.1 uncultured Cellvibrionaceae bacterium
AATTGATACGCGCTGGCTCTACAAGTTCTAGCAGAAGCGCATCTAAGCATAAATTGAGCGAGGCTATACGTTGCGGCTTTACCGCATTATCGGCAATGGCAAACGATGACAGCGCAGCAGCAAGGAGAATAACTAGAAATCTGCGCATAGAGGAAATTTACATAATAAACGGTGAGAAGTTAAAGGCCGCAACCTTCGGCCTTTAATCAATGAGCAGCGATTATAGCGGATTCAACCAAGCCGCGCCTCGCACCCCACTCGAATCGCCGTGTACAGCTTGCACGATTGGCGTATCGCACTCAAAGCCGAACACGTATTTACTCAAGAGTTCGGGCACCACTGTATAAATCTCCGCGATGTTAGAAGCACCACCACCCAGAACGATAATGTCGGGGTCCATAATGTTTATTACTGCTGCTAAGCCGCGTGCCAACTGATCGAAATAAGCATCCAATACTTGGCGTGCACGAATTTCGCCTTTAGCTGCACGCTCAACAATTTCGTGTCCTTGAAGTTTTAAGCCAGAGTCCAGCTCGTATGATTTGCACAAACCCGTTCCAGACAAAAAAGTTTCCTGACAACCAGACTTGCCGCAATAACAGGGGCGCTCCTCTAATTCTGCTTCGCGCGTCCAAGGTAGTGAATTGTGACCCCACTCCCCCGCTACGCCATTGGGGCCAACAATCGGTTGGCCTTTAAAGGCAACGCCCGCACCACAGCCAGTGCCTAAAATTCCAGCAAATACCAAATCATAGCCGCGGCCTGCGCCATCGGTGGCTTCAGACACAGCGAGGCAATTGGCGTCGTTCGTGATTTTTACATCGCGATTCAAATGAGCCGACAGATCTTTTTGGAAAGGCTTGCCGTTCAGCCAAGTAGAGTTGGCATTTTTCACAAACCCCGTTTTGCGCGATACGGTACCGGGAATACCTATACCCACGGGCAAATTGGCCTGGCCAGCAGCAGCTTCAGCTTGGGCAACCAAACTCGCGATATCACGCAAAGTTGCCGCATAGTCATCGCGTACCGTGGGAATACGGGTGCGAAATAACTCTTGGCTATCGCCATTCAACAAAATCACCTCAGTTTTAGTACCACCAAGGTCTATTCCAATTCGAAAATCTGTCATTTTATGAAACCCGTTACATAAGAAAGGCGCGATTATAAGTTTGGGTCGCCACACAACGCAAATGGCGGATTAAATCATCTGAGCTACACTCAAAGGCATACAGTAAATTCCAGAACTCAATGAAGATACCCTATGACTCAAGAACGCCGTCGCTTTAGCCGTATTGATTTTGATGCCCGTGTAGAAATTGCTCAGGGCGACAAAAACTGGCAAGCGCAATTGTTGGATATTTCGTTAAAAGGCCTGCTACTCGCAAAAATGGGCCCCTATCAACTACAGCCTATCACACCGATTTTGGTAAAAATTATTTTATCGGATCAAACCAGTATTGCCATGTCGGCGCAGGTTGTTCATCAAACCTTGGAGCAACTGCACCTTGCATGCGTGACTATAGATATCGACAGCATTAGTCATTTGCGCCGTTTAATTGAATTGAATATTGGCGATACCAGTGCCGCTGAACGTGAACTATCTGAACTGCTTGCTGATTAATTCGTTTATTTGATTGAGGTAGCTTAACACCATGAATGACGATGACCGCCGAATATACCCGCGTTACCCATTGAGAGCCTTCGCCGAATTAGGCAATGCTGAAAAAGAATGGGCCGCTCACGTACTTGATATTTCTTACCACGGTGCCCGTATTGCATTGTTGGATGATTATCACTTGTGCGCAGGCGACGCCATTGATCTGCGCTTGGAAATACCCGAGATGCAAATGCCCGAAGGCATGCTGCCCTATTTGTACCTCAGAGGAACCTTAGTCCACCAACAAGAGCATATGCTAGGTATTCAATATGAGCCCGCGAGTGCGCAAGATGCGGAACTACTCAAAACATTATTGAGTAATTTGAACAATTCCAATTAATTCACAAAGCTTCCAGCGCTTCTTGCAGATTTTTTACCGCAATAACTTCGATGCCTAAATTCTTTTCACGCGGCGCATTGCCAATGGGCACAATGGCTTTTTTGAAGCCGTGCTTCGCCGCTTCACGTAAACGCTCTTGCCCACTCGGCACAGGCCGAATTTCGCCCGACAAACCTACTTCGCCAAATACCATTAAATCTTGCGGCAAAATTTTATCGCGGAAGCTGGAGACTATCGCCAATAACACCGCGAGATCCGCACTGGTTTCCATGACACGCACACCGCCGACAACATTCACAAACACATCTTGGTCACCCACCATAATGCCACCGTGGCGATGCAAAACCGCGAGTAACATCGACAATCGATTTTGATCCATACCTACCGCTACGCGACGCGGATTACCGAGATGACTGTCATCCACCAAGGCTTGAATTTCAATCAGCAGAGGGCGAGTACCTTCCCACATCACCATTACCACTGAACCCGGTGCAGGGTCTTCGGCGCGCTGCAAAAAAATCGCGGAGGGGTTATTCACTTCACGCATGCCTTGCTCGGTCATGGCGAACACCCCCAACTCATTCACTGCACCAAAACGATTTTTATTACCGCGCAAGGTACGAAAACGTGAATCGTTATCGCCCTCTAATAAAATTGAGCAATCAATCATGTGCTCTAATACTTTTGGCCCTGCAAGCGAACCGTCTTTGGTCACATGCCCCACTAAAATAACCACGGTGCCGGTTTGTTTTGCGAAGCGCGTTAAATAAGCAGCGCTCTCTCTTACTTGCGAAACAGACCCGGGTGCAGAAGAAATATCTTCCATATGTACTACTTGAATAGAATCCACCACCATCACCTTAGGTGCGATCTGCTGCGCCGTTGCACAAATAGTTTCCACATTAGTTTCGCTCAGCATTTGCAACTTATCCGTCGGCAAACCTAACCGCTGCGCACGCATAGCCACTTGCTGTAAAGACTCTTCACCCGTCACATAAAGTGCATTCATATTGCGCGCTAAAAAGCATAGGGTTTGCAATAACAAGGTACTTTTACCTGCACCGGGGTTACCGCCAATTAACACCACCGATCCCGGTACAAAACCGCCGCCGAGCACACGATCGAACTCACTAGTGCCGCTGGAGAAACGTGGCACATCACCCAGCGAAATTTCGGCGAGGGTTTGAACTTTATTGCCGGATGCCCCACCCGCATAGCCTTCAAATTTTGCCGAGCGATTAGTCGGCGTTGGCCCAAGGCGAACTTCAACAATCGAATTCCATGCACCACAATCAGCGCATTGACCTTGCCATTTTTTTGAATCAGCACCGCAGTCATTACAGACAAATGCGCTTTTTTGTTTTGTACTCACAGGAGTCTTCCATTCAATTTTTTGGGGATTCAAAAATTAAAAAGGCCTGATAATTCATCAAGCCTTTATTTGCGATATTAAAAATTTACTTATTTCTCGTCGGTGAGTTTTAAATAAACACCCAAACCAACCAACATAGCAACCGCAGCAAATAACATGAATACCGCGGAATTTAAATGATCCTCTCCACCAAGCAAGGATTTAAACATCAGTAATAAAGATTCAATGGAAACCGCAATAACGATAGCCGACATAAAGCGGCTGATCGTTCTGCGCATTGAACCTTCGTGGTGAATATCTTTGTGTAAAAACACTTCCTCTTCCAGTATTGTTTTACCCAAATCAAAAATGGCTAAACCCAAGGTGACTAAAATAACTGCACCGAATATTTTGATTGGCTCATCAATATGATTATGCACCACACCGTACATATCTTTGCCGCCGTAATAGAGCAGCAAGCCTGCGATAAGAACCAACATAACACCAATAATGGCATAAACCGCTTGGAAGAGCGGATGAACACGTCGACGTAATTCGTCGCCATTTAAAAAGATAATCAATTTTTCTAAATTGAAATTAATGACAAGAAAGCCAATTTTTTCTTCTGCTGTGGTGTAGCGCTGCACCGCAGAGATAGCGAGCTGATGCGTCGCGTTGGATAAATAGGGAGAGGTAACTGTAGAAACTTTTTCGTTTTTTACTGCTTTGGTGTAGTAAGCGCGGTTGCTACGGTCTGAACACATCCCAGGTTCACTGCGCTTAGAGTCATCAATGTCGGGAGCAGCAGCGGAAACGGTGGTTTGCATGCCGTGCTCGTCAAGACAATATAGCAATTCCACAAATGGATAAGATTTGTGCAAGCGCTCAACGGTTTTATGCAACTGCTCTTCATCTGATTCCAACTTGCGTGGCATAAGCGCGGTCACAATAGAATCTAGAAGGCGATCAATTTGCGGCTGGTAATCTTCGTATTTACGTAACAGGTATAAATAATTGCGCGGTGTCATAGCAAAGTCTCAATTCAGAATCTGGTGCGATCTATAAACAGTAAGATGCTTGCAAGCCATGATACACAAGCCAGTTTGCGCTGACTGCATAAATTCCCAAAAAAATTTATCTCTTAATTTTAATCTGCTCAAAAAAAAGCCCGTCACCAAATGTGACGGGCTCATTAACCAGACACCTGATTAGGGTGCTTCTATATTTTGTGGCGCGCCACCACCCACCGCCACACCACCTGCATTCAACAAGAAGGTGACAACTTGTGTTTGCATTTCAGCCGTAATTTGCGGCGCGGCAGTGCTGGGGCGCAAAAGCGATGCGTGATCACCTGCATTTAGTTTTACATAACCCAAACCAAGCTGCGCTTGCCCTAAACCCAGTTGGGTTGCCCCCAACAATCTCGCAAAGGCTTGAGTCCCTGTTAGAGGCGCACTGTCTGCACTGTTGGGGATTACCGCATCGTTCTTAACTTGTTGTAGCAATACTGGAACTTTCAAACTGGGGAGCAATTGTGCAAAGTTTACGGGGTCACCCGAATCCACCGCACTTTGAGCGGCATACATAAACTTCTCGTAGTTGCTGGTGCCCACATTCACGCCAGCCTTCGCTAGGCCAGCATTAATAACCGGCGCAAAACTCGCCGAATTAACCAGTACTTGTGCAACCTGAGTACCAGCCACCGAAGCGACCAAACTGCGCACAGGGTTCAGGTTAGCTTGCAACCCAAGCTTGGCCTCATTAGCAATAGCCGCCTGATTAACGGTGGTAAACACGGTGCCCAATATGCCGCCCAGCGAATGGCCAACTACATTCACGTTACCAAGATTCAGCTTGGCACCTTGTGTCTGTACAAAATCAGTATCCAAGCCTTTTAAACTCGCATTCAGATTGAGTAAATCCATGACTGCTTGGCGATTGTTATCGCGCGTGTTGAGCAAATAGCCAAGATTCGTAAAGTGCGCACCAGAGCCATCGTTAGCGGTAGGCGTAGCAAAATTCATAGGTGCAGGTGCGCCGCCAGCGCCAGCCACATTGAAGTGGCGCTCATGGGGAGCATCGGCACCGTAGACAGAGGCAAACGGAATTGACCGGCCATTTTCTACATTGAGCACGCCGACAAAAGCGTTATTGGCCGCAACACCGTGAAGGGGTAAATCTATCGCCACTGTTGCAATACATTGACTTGCCAAGGTATGCGCCAACGCCAAGCCGGAGGTGCGGTCGCTGGTGATACCGTGTACATAAATGACGACGGGATAGCCACTAGCCGCATAGATTTGCCCACAGCTAGCAGAACCTGCATAGCCGGGAACCCAACCGGTTTGCGGTAGTGTGACTTGCAGCGGCACAGACTCATCCGTAGTTTTAGCGGCAAAGGGGTAGCGATAAGTGCTGTTGTAGGTGGTTTTATCAACATCCGCTGGCACTGTTGCATTAATCGCCTTAGCTAACACCAGATCTGGCGACCAATTACGGGTTAAGAAGGTACCAAAGGGCAAGGTGCCAGGCGCTGTTTGGTAATAAGGCAACTTGATATAACCGGTATAGAGCTTGCCAACATTACCTGCGAGCGCACCAGCGCTCAGTAGGCCCATATCCACCCCCGTTAGAACCGATACTTTTAATGGGCGCTGCTTAGGGGTAGATAACAAACCAGCTGCTTCCAATTGGGAAACACCCGCAACAGCGGTGGCAGGCGCTACACCGGCAGCAATTTGGGTAGAGGCCAAGGCTGCACGGGGCGCCGCCATCGCCATGAGTGTCGCCTGAGGGTCTGTTGTCGTAAAGGTATAGGTTAATACCAACTTATCGATTGCAGCGGCCTGCGTTGCGCCTGTTGTCGCGGCCAAAAAGCCAGAGGCTAAGGTCTCCCAGCCCACAATCGCAGCACGTACAGGCACCAAGCTTTCCATAAGGGTATAGCTAGTGTCGTGTAATGCGTTATAAGTCCAAGAACGGGTTAAGGGTTTACCCGAGGTATCCTTAATATCATTCGTCATGAATACCAAATATTTAGCCTTGGATTTCAACGGCAAAAGAGGACGAATACGAATGACATTGTTTGTACCTCCGTCGAGCGAAACCACCTTAGTATCAAAGCTAGCAGCTCCGCTGATTCCAACAATATTCGCAGGGTTCAACGCATCTTTACCGCCGGTATTCAGCTCCAACAAAAACACTGTTTTCATTGGCAGTACCGTGGTGGTATCCACGCTGCCATCGATCATCACATCAAAAAATGCGGAGGTTGAAAAACCATCCAAACCATTCAGGGTTGCACGCACCGTATCAGAGGGAGTGCCAACATCGGCTGTACCATCACTTGCAGCAGCCTTAGCAAAAACCAAATCCGTATTAAATGGGAGATCTGAGGTCACCGGATCAAAACGCGGGTGAGTGCCAGCGACAAAAGCTTCAGCATTTGTCAGAGGCGGCGCTTTTTGTTTATCACTACCGCCACCGCAGCCAACTATGAAGGCCGATAACAATACGACTGAGATGAATCCAGGTAATCTGTTGATTTTATTGTTCATAATTGTTTCCTGACTAGTGGCCTGAGGTTTGGCCTACGGATTGAAAAGTCACACCGAATGAGTATAGCCAAGAATTTGAAAAATCGATTTTGTGAGCACCTAGATTGCACCTATACAGCAACATGTCACAAAAGGTGACTTAAATAATCCGATGTAGGCTATTTTCTCGACCATACTGTAAATAACTGTTTGCATAATTGACTCCCCCTGAGTAGTTGCTAGCCTTATATAACTTTTGACCATAAGAGACCTCCAGCCATGACTATTTCACGCCGCAATTTCGTTCAGAGCGCCGCTGCCGCCGTAGCGCTTTTAAGTATTAAAAACAATGCCATTGCTGCCGCTGCCGAACGCACAGGCATCAAAGATTTTTATAAAGACGATTTTCGTATTGGCACGATACTCAGCAATGAGGCACTTTTAAAAAATGACACCCAGTTACTTGCATTGGTTGCACGCGAATTTAACGCTATAACCGCGGAAAACTGCATGAAGTGGGAACCGATTAGGCCCAATGATAAAGACTGGGATTGGACTGCTGCTGACAAGTTCGTAGAATTTGGCGAAAAGAACAAAATGTACATTGTTGGCCACAACTTGGTATGGCACAGCCAATGCCCAAAAGAAGTGTTCCAAAATGAAACCGGTGGCGTGATCAGCAAAGAAGGCCTAACCAAAAAAATGCAAGATCACATCGCAACGAAAGCTGGCCGTTATAAAGGCAGGCTGCAAGCTTGGGACGTTGTTAATGAAGCCGTGGAAGATGACGGCTCATGGCGCAAATCACCTTGGTACAACATCATGGGTGAAGATTTTATTGCCAAGGCATTCCACTTTGCACACGAAGTTGATCCAAAAGCCCATCTTATTTACAACGATTACAATACCGAGACACCCGCCAAGCGTGCCTTCATTGTAGATATGGTTAAAAACTTTAAAAAGAAAGGCGTACCCATTCAAGGCGTAGGCATGCAGGAGCACTTGAGCATTGATGGCCCAGGCGTTGAGGAAATCGATAAAACCTTAACCATGCTGAAAGAAATTGGGGTACGTGCGCACATCACCGAATTGGATATTGATGTCTTGCCATCGGTTTGGAATTTACCAACCGCAGAAGTATCAACACGATTTGATTACACACCAGCACGTGACCCCTACACCAAGGGCTTGCCGAAGGAAATAGAAGAAAAACTTGCAAAACGCTACGAAGATATCTTCAAAGTCTATTTGAAACATCGTGACAATATCGATCGTGTAACGCTATGGGGAACAACGGACGCGGAGTCATGGCTAAACGGTTTCCCAATTAGAGGCCGCACCAACTATCCATTACTATTTGATCGCCAATCAAAACCAAAAGCAGCTTACTTTAAAGTGTTGGATTTGAAAAAATAATAAAAAGCGGGCTCTATCATGAGCCCGCTTTTTTATTTGTTATTTAGTGAAGTTGTTGGAAAAAAACGGCAGCATCACTCCCAAAATCCTTCCGCGAATCTTGTCTTGATGCATTCCCGCATGCGTGGTGTAGTTAAGGCTAATGCCAGCAGCGTTTAACTCACCGTTAAAATAATCACAGCCACGTACTATCCATTGATACTCATCATTCAAACCGCAATCAAGACCGATTGCTTTAAGTGAGCTTAAATTAGTTTTGAATTCATCAACTTCTTTATGCACGGCACCAAAACCCGCATCCCATTTAGCCAAAATGACATCATCACGAACAAGATCATTGCCAACTAACTTATAAGGATACTCAAAATATGGCGGTGTTTTTGAGGGCGCGAATGCCATTCCGTAAGCGATATCAAAACCGATTTCAAAGGACTGGGCATTGCGGTCAAGCGCCGACAAAGCGGCTGAATCACTCAAACCTCGAATAGGCTCCATGGCCGTAATAAATGCTCTGATATGTGCAGGAGAGTCAAACATTTGGGTATCTTCTATACCTTTGGTTCCCACCAATCCCGGTGCAAGCGCAAATACAGAACTGAAAACGTCTGGGTGGCGCATAGCAATATTAAACGCACCAAACCCACCCATTGAGTGCCCGCTTAATCCTCGTCCGGTATTTTTCGGTATAGTGCGATAATGGGTGTCCATATAATTAACAACATCTTTCACCACAAACTCAGACCAGTTACCGGTCACATTCGAATCCACAAAAAAACTGCCGCCGAATCTGTCGATACCAGGAATAATAACAATGATCATGGGCGTCAAACCTTTAAGCCCCGAATCAAAATCATTCGGCAATACCATACTGATCATGGTTGGGTCGCCAAATCCCGGCAGGTAATAGACAACGGGTAAAAGAGCCTCTGAACTGAAATATTCTTTAGGAAGGTAAATTGCAATATCGCGCTCGGTGGGATCACCAATAATATTGCCCGACAGCGAAGGCGCAGAAATGTTTACCACTTTATAAGTAGACACTGCAGCAACACTCGAACTTGAGCTAGAAGTTGATGTGCTGGAACTGGTCGAACTGCTTGAAGATGAACTAGTCGAAACCGAACTCTCAGATGATGTTATGACCGGCGGTTGCTGGCTATCATTTGACCCACCTCCACCTCCACCACATGCAGCCAATAACATAAATATAGGAAAAACACTTGCCGATCTTATAAGCCATTTAAAATGCATAGTCAGGATCCTTAGTCTGTATTTAATTTTTAGTAAGCCACGTGGAGCGGGGGCTATTGGGCAGATCAGGGAGGAAATACACCATCAGGTATCTATCAAGAAAAAATTAATTTATTATTGGCTTTTATATCAGTATGTTAAGGAATTACATGAGCAGTTTGGCGGATCAGAAATTTAGTATTGGAGATGTAGTAGTAGATTCGCGTGCAAATTTAATTGTCATATCAGGCAAAGAAAAACGTGTCGAACCCAAGCTAATTGCCCTGCTTGTCTACCTGGCACAACATTCAAAGGAAGTGATCACTCGCCAACAAATTACTGAAGTACTTTGGCCGAATGTTGTTGTGGGAGATGAATCGGTTACACAAGCGATTTTTGCGCTGCGCAACTTATTGAGGGATGACGCAAAACAACCGCAGTACATTGAGACAATCCCCAAAAAAGGCTATCGATTTTTAGCAGAGGCTAACCTTCTCGATACAAAAACCACCGAGACTCCCACCACTCAAAAACGCTCAAAAAACAAACTAATATTAATTTCATTCTTAATTGGTCTAAGTTTGGTAGCAGTATTTATTTTGATCTGGTTTTTTGTATGGAAGACACCTTACG
The DNA here is from genome assembly GCA_964653305.1 of uncultured Cellvibrionaceae bacterium. Taxonomy (GTDB): domain Bacteria; phylum Pseudomonadota; class Gammaproteobacteria; order Pseudomonadales; family Cellvibrionaceae; genus Cellvibrio. Next base: position 20,505 of record CAZZEV010000009.1, read on the forward strand.
GCAAGATTGTTAACATTTTACCCGCCACAAAAATGGAAGGCGTAGAAGGCGATATGGCCATTAATCGCAACCACCAAATGGTTTTTATTAACTCATCAATGGCAGAAGGTGCAGGCCGCCTTTTCTTAAAAGACTTAAAAACCGGAATACAGGAACGCATTTCAGGGGAAGAGTGGTTTATAGCTGCGCAGCCTGTATGGTTAGACGACACCACCTTGCTTTACTCGCGCTGTAAATTTAGCAATGAGTGCCAAATTGTTCGGCAAAAACTGCGCGAGCAAGCAGAGGTACTTTATGAGTCCAATACTGGCGCCATCGAAGCCATGATCAGGCCAGATCAACCCGATGAATTATTTTTTAACGAATCAACTAAAGAAGATTTCGGTGTGTTCAATATGCGCACTAGCAACTATGAACTATTACGTGATCGTTACAAGAATCTACCGAATCACATATCTCACCCACAATTTTCTAAAGATGGGAAAAAACTCTACTTTGCCTATAAGTTTGAACAAACCAAGTTAATGGTATTGGAACTAGCAACCGGCACAATTAAAACCGTGTCTGACCAATTCGAAGAACTCCATAGTGTTTCATTCAACCATCAACAGGAGCTAATGATTGCAGGCAATATTAACTCTGTTCCGGGATTATGGTTTCTTAATCCCGAAGGTGGTGAACCCCAGCTATTCTTACGCTCTGTAAGCGGTGAACTTTATGTTCGTGCAGCTGCAGCCCCCAATGAACCTGCAATTTACTGCCAAACGGTACGCCTTAATATCGACAATGTTATTGTTGACCAAGGCAAGGATATCACCAATGAATTGCCAGACCTGAACTCTACTGGATTAGACTCAGGCGCGATCCTGTCACACGACGAACAATCTATTTATTTCATATCCAACCGCAGTGGCTTCGCTGAAATATGGCGTTATGATTTAACCCAAAAACAAGCAAAGCCTGTTACCCAGATAAAAACTGCCCTAATTGAATATTTGTCACTTTCGCACAATGGACAACGCATTGCAGCTATCTATATGGAGAAATCGCAGCTCGTGACGGGGATTTTTTCTACGTTTACGGGAGACTTATTAGCACAAAGCCCGGCAAAGCTTATGCCGCTCAACTGGAGCCATGATGATGAAAGTATTTATGCAGTAGATATGAAAAATGATGAAAAAAAATTATTACGGATGAATAGCCAAACTCTAGAAATTACCGAGATACAAAATAATGCCGGCCTTTACGCCGAAGATTTTGATAATGGCAAATCCCTCATTTTTTATAGTTTTGATAAAAAGAGTTTTGTAAAACGAAACATCGCAACCGGCGAAGACAAGATATTGGCCAGCTCAATTACGCCACCACAACTGGGCTATCACCTTCCGCGCCTTGACTCAAAAGGCGAATCTGTTTTTACCGTTTATCGTGATGCCAAACGTTATCAAACGGTACAATATCCTTTTAATGCTACAGCCGATAATAACTCGCGAATTTTATTTGATATTCCACAGAACACTGGCCGCATTACTCACATCAACCACACTGGAACTAAAGCATTAACGAGCCGACTTATCTCTGCAGACGGTGACATGCTTAAGATTGAATTAGC
>CAZZEV010000010.1:0-16454 GCA_964653305.1 uncultured Cellvibrionaceae bacterium
TCTTCTTGTGGTGGGTCGCCCATAAAATCATCGCCACTTTGCCACCAATAATTTGCACGGCTGGTGCGCGCAGAACCGTTCCACGCCCAGAAGTTGTAACCCGCTATAGCCTCACCCGCTTTGGTGCGGTTATAAATAGTATCGAACACTATGCGATAGAATTTATCGCGGTAGTGCGTTGTTGCTTTAATGTCGTAGGAACCAAAATCGCGATCCAAACCAAATTCTTCCAGCACCAGTGGCTTGTTAACTTTTTTGGCGATATCGATATGAACATTTAAATATTCATTGGCTTTTGCTACGCCAGCATCCCAGGTTTCTGCGGGTTTCGTTTTATCAAACCAACCCCAGTTTCTAATCCACATATGGTAAGTCATGTAATTAATGTAAGGCGATGCGTGGGCATCGCTATACAATTTTTCATCGTTGTTGGAACCCATTAAACCTTCGCTGCCCGTACTCACCATATGGTTAGGGTCAAGTGAGTGAATATATTTGGCGGTGTCGTTAATCCACTTTATGTAAATTTCTTTTTCTTTTGCAGAGGCTTTTGAGTTACCTGCGCGCGGCTCATTAGCTAATTGCCATGAGAGAATTGCGGGGTCATTGATGTAAGATTTACCGGTAACTGTGTTTACCCGCGTAACAATTTTCTTAATGGTTTTGCGCCACTCAGCTTGAGCTTTTTTACTTTGGTAAAAGCTGGCTGATTTCGCCATAAAGCCTTCCCAATCTTTGGTCACATTAGGATCTTGTGCCGGAGTACCTTCAATCCAGCTCATGTATTGCGTCATACCGCCAGACCATTGCCAAAAATTATTTAAATAAATAACGGCAGAAATATCACGCTTAGCAATTTCTGCCATGAAAAAATCCAAGCCCGCTAACAGTTCTTCGTCGTGATCTCCAAAGCTATTAGTGGTAGCAGGGCGAACGGCGCTGTTATGTTCGGCTTTTTCAGAAACCGCCAAAACACGAATGTTATTGATGCCTAGCGCTTTTAAACTATCAAGCTCTTTAATCAGCCGCGCTCTATCGCCAACCTTGCCCGACGAGCCCAAATAACCGCCATACCACATGTTGGTGCCGACCACGTAATAATTTTTACCCTTCAATGAAAGATGCGCGCCATTGGTGGTAAAGAAATCGGCTTTATTAACTGTATCGGCTTTTTTTGTGTCTGCTGCAAAACTCACACTTGCAGCACTCAACAGTAATACTGCTGTGCACCAACTTATTAATTTATTCATAACATCTCCTCGCGCAACAAATTGCGGATTATTTTATTTTCTAAACGATTAATCTTACTTTGCTAAATAATACGCGGCTTCCATCATGGCGCGGCCGTTGTGGTAAGGGCACTTCCAAAAACCTACTTTATAGTGCGCATTAGTTTGGACATTACCCCTATTCGCCAACCAAAACCATTCGCCATTTTTTTTATCAATTTGGAATTTTTTAATAAACTCCCAAATCGTTTCTGCTGCTTCCAAATATTTGGCTTCTTTAGTTTCACTGTAGGCAAATAGAAAACCGACCAAGGCTTCTGCTTGCACCCACCATACAATGTCTGTTTGGTGCATGTTGCTAGCAAAATCATAAGCGTCTATTACGTGGTCATTGTTACCCATACCTTCCGTTAAGGTGCCGTCTGTTATGCGAATTAGCGTTGGCATAAGTGCTTTGGTATAAGCATCATCACCCAAAGATTCCAATGCCTTTGCAATTAACCAACTTGCTTCAATATCGTGACCATAGGTAAAGCCGGGAGAATGATCTTTCCAGTCGTTATCTAAAAACATGCGCAAGTGATAAGTGTCTTTATCGATCATGTACTTATCAAACAATTCGATGTTGTATTTCAAGGCCGCAGCGATCTCGGGCGTCGGGTGAATTTTATTCAGCGTTGTATAGGCTTCTAATACATGAAGATGTGTATTTTGTGATTTGGGAAAATTCAAATCTTTATCACTTAACCTCACATCTTCGATAATTCCCCAATCACGTGTGAATGCCTCAAAATACCCTTCGCGCTCACGGTCGATAGTATTTTTTTCTAAGAGCTCAAAACACGCCAGCGCTCGCGCCAATACCTGCGCGTTTTGTGTGAGTTGATAGAAAGCGGTTAACGCATAAATCGTGAAGGCTTGCGCATAGACCTGTTTTTTAGTGTTAATAGCATTGCCTTGGGCATCAAGCTCCCAATAAACCCCACCGTGTTCTTTATCAAAAAAATGCTCAACAATGTAATCATAAGCGCGCTGCGCCGCCTGCCGATATTTATCAGCCTGCAGCTCACGCGCCGCTTCGCTAAAAAACCAAAGAATGCGTGAATTTAAAATAATGCCTTTGCTTGCATTTTTAACCGGCACATTATCTATAGTCACCTCGCCATAAAAGCCACCTTGCTCATGATCGACAGTGTTGCTTAACCACCAATCTGCAATTGCAATTAATTCTTGACGGAACTCTGACTGCAACACTGCAAAATGATTTGGCAAACTCGCTACATTCATGCCAATTACACCAAGTCTTTCAGTAGTTTTAAATTTTCGCTAATTAATTTATTGCGCACTGCAACTGAAGCAGCTGAGCGCAAGCCATCCTCTGGTGTGCTTTTGCAGTAATCAATTAATTTTTCAACTGTGGATGTAGCAACATGCATGCGCGTGTCAGATGACGCGTAATAGATAAACACCTCATTGTTTTCGTTAACAATCCAACCATTAGCAAATGCAACGTTGGATACATCACCTATGCGCTCTTCACCGTGCGGCGCAATAAAATGACCTGCAGGGCTGTGAGTAACCACCCAAGGGCGCTCCAATTCAGTCATAAACATGTAGAGTGTGTAACGTAAACCTGCAGCGGTATTACGCACACCATGCGCCAAATTCAACCAGCCTTCTGCGGTTTTAATGGGTGCTGGGCCTTGACCATTTTTCACTTCTTTAATGGTGTGATAAACCTTGCCATCAACAATCACCTCAGATTTGACTTCAGCGCGGGTCATATCGTCTACCAACCCCCAACCAATTCCGCCACCACCACCCACACTGATAAAACCATCTTGCGGGCGCGTGAACAAACCGTATTTACCATCGATAAATTCCGGGTGTAATACCACATTGCGCTGTTGACCAGAGTAAGTAATTAAATCGGGCAAACGTTCCCACGAAATTAAATCTTTAGTGCGCGCAATTCCGCATTGCGCTTCTGCAGCAGAAGTATCTTCTGGGCGCGTTAAATCTTTGCGCTCGGTACAGAACAAACCGTAAATCCAACCATCGGCGTGCGCAGTTAAACGCATATCGTAAACGTTGGTGTCGGGACGATCTGTTTCCGGCATGGTGATGGGATAATCCCAAAAACGAAAATTGTCGATACCGTTGGGGCTTTCCGCTATCGCAAAAAACGATTTGCGATCTACACCTTCAACACGCACGGCTAATAAATATTTTCCCTTCCAATAGAGCGCACCCGAATTGAAGGCGGCATTCACGCCTTGGCGCTCCATTAAAAATGGATTAGTTTTTTCGTTTAAATCGTAGCGCCAAAAAATGGGAGCGTGCTCGGCGGTGAGAATCGGGTTGTCATAACAATCGTAAACACCATTGCCTTGCGTCTTCACAGTATTTTTTTTAGTAACCAGCGCTTCGTGTTGTTGTAGCAGCGCTTTGGCTTTTTCTTTAAAACTACTCATATTCCCAATACTCCAATGAGCTTTGTTAATGTGCTTTTCTTATAGGTGTTTTATCGCATGTCAGATTTAAATCTGTATCGACCACACCCGCAGTGAATAGATTTGCACTGCAGAGAATCTGCAGTGCAAAAAAATAGCGATCAGGATTTCACTATCAAATGTTCATCTTTGGTACCCGCCAGTAGAGCTGGCGGAATATCAGTTGGATAATCCTGCAAATGTCGATACCAGTTTTTCCACAAAAACAGCGCACCTAGTGCAGCTAACGCCATCGCAATTGCAAACTTGTCGTATTGTTGAATCACTAGGAAAATCGGCGCTGCAACGAGAGAGGTTTGCCACACAATTCCCACCATCACATTCACCATGTCGCGCAAGAAATTAGTGTTCCTCTCCAACTCAGGATGCTCGTGCAAACAACTGTCGTGCACCGGACCCCAGAAGCCCCATGGGCGTACTTTCAAATAGAATTTTTTCAATACGTCCATATCCGATGGTGCCGTCATTAATGACGTCGCCACGCAGGTAATCACACAGATCACCAACAACCATGGGAAGGCATAAATAAAATCAATTTTTTCCAACTCAAAACCAAACGCGCTCAACGCATGAGCTACTGCCGTATTGGCTTGTGGTATTGCGAGTGACAGCGCAAGTACAATACCTACCGCCATACCCCAGAAATAACCGTACGCATTAAATCGCCACCAGTACCACTTGAGCACATTGGAAGCGGTGTAACCGCCGTAGAGGCCGCTCACAATCCATTGCAATACGGTATTTACACTCGGAATAAAAAAGCCTAGCGCAACACCAATCACAATAAAGAGTACCGATACAACATAGCTCAAATGTACGTAGCGTTTAGGTTCGGCATTGGGGTTGATGTAGCGTTTATAAATATCATTCACAACATAAGCAGGCGCCGCGTTTACGGTTGCTGCGAAGTTAGACATGAAAGCGGCGAGTAGACCGGCAATTAATAAGCCGAGCAAACCACTAGGAATATAATTTTTCAGCACAAACGGCAGGATCTGCTCGAAGTCAACATTCGGGCCCATCGCGCGCAAATCATTCATAAAGAACGCGAGCGCCAATACGGTTAAACCAGCGATCAACATGTAGCGTGGGAACATCAATACCACGGTTACAAAACCGCTCATTTTTGCGGCGTCACGCGGTGACTGTGTGGAGAGTACGCGCTGCATATCATAATTAGGGGCGGGACCGGCAAGGCTCAGCAAAAAACCTTTAAACAACATCAACATAAAAAAGATGGCAAAAAGCGAGTATCCATCAGCCGCAATTTTGGTATTCGCCGCGTCCAAACGACCAGCCCAATCCACATTGAGATTCCAGTTAACTGCAATGCTGTCCCAACCGGGCGGCACAACTGCAGCAATCATTTCAGGCGAAACACTGTGCATCGCCACAATTCCAACACCGATACTTGCAATCGTCGTCACAATAAATTGAAAGACTTCAGTAAATACTACCGAGAACATACCGCCTTTAATAATGTAAAAGGTGGTGATAATGGTCATACCCAAGCCGTAATACACATCATTCATGTGCGGATCATCAGAGAGCTTCCATGGGAAAAATACGGAAGCAAACTTACCAATGCCGATGAAGCCGTATGCCAGGAAACCAATCACACCTACCAACGCAAATGCCACCACAATAATGTTAGATAGACGTGCGCCACGATCATCGCCGAAACGGAAAATAATCCACTCGGCACCGGTCATTACACCGGAGCGGCGCAACCAAGTGGCTAGAAATACCATCAGGAATATCTGGTTAAAGGTGGGCCAAAGCCAAGGTATATAAATACTCGACAGACCGTAAACAAACAGCAAATACACCAGCCACATAGTCCCGCTGATATCGAACATGCCCGATGCGTTAGAGAGACCAAGCATGTACCACTTGAGCTTGTTGCCGCCCAAAAAGTAGCTGTTCATATCTTTGGAGGCTCGGGCAGAAACCCAGAAACCTACACAGACGGTAGAGCAAATAAAAGCGAGAACAATAATGATGTCGAGTAAGGGGAGGTTCATTCTATTTATCCACTTATTATGTGATCCCCGATGGGATCTTATGTATTAAAGGATGGAGCGGCTAAAAACTGGTCAAAGCGCGTAAAATCATGCCTAGGACACTAGTTTTGTTCAACTAAATCGGTTACACCCTTACAAAAATAAATATTCGTCAACGCCAAAAACAGCCCCTAAAAGGATTGAATTCAGCGAGGAAACGACTAGCCTTATAATGTAATCGGTTACAGACGAATTTACCAGCTAAATTCAGTGTAGGAGAGTAAATATTCTTGCCACACTCACTGTAATTACATGGCTATAATCGCTCAGTGTTACATATAGCCAAACCAATAGTGATTTATCGCCCTAGAACCAATGCCTAAACACTCATTACTTTAAGAAGAAAAACCTATGTCCAGCATTCGCGATGTCGCCCGTATAGCCGGCGTTTCAGTAGCTACAGTTTCCCGCGCACTCAGCATGCCAGAGAAAGTTTCCGCCGAGAGTCTGGAAAAAGTACATGTTGCTATTGCTCAGGTGGGTTACAAACCCAATATGCTGGCACGCAACTTTCGTTCCGCACGCTCCTATGCCGTCGTGGTTCTGGTTCCTGACATTGCCAACCCCTTTTACTCCTTGTTCATTCGCGCACTAGAAGACCGCGCTCAACAAAAGGGCTATGCCGTTCTGTTAGGCGATACACGCGGTACCCATGAAAGAGAGCTGGAATATATCCGCCGCGTAGAAACCCGCCTGGCCGATGGCATTATTCAGCTACGCCCAAGTTCGGAAAAAAGCCAAAACAATATTCCCGCCGACATCCCCTGTGTTAACGCATGCGGTTGCGAATACACTACCGGCCCGTCCATTCGTATCGACAACCGCGCCGCCGCCAAAACCATGGTGGATTATTTGATCTCTCTGGGGCATAGACGTATTGGTGTGATTTCTGGCCTTAAAGACAACCCACACACAGTCGACCGTTTGGAAGGTTACAAAGATGCGTTGCGCGGTGCAGGTATTGAGTTTGATCGCGATTTAGTCGCAGAAGGTGACTTCACAATGTGGTCTGGGCTCAATGCGGCATTTCAGTTCTGCAATATGAAAAACCGCCCCTCAGCTATTTTTTCAATGAACGACGAAATGGCGATTGGCGCCATGCAAACCCTGAAGGCACAGGGAATTCGAATTCCTGAAGATATGTCAGTGACCGGATTCGACGATATTGCTTACGCAAAATATTGCGACCCGAGCCTGACCACAATTTCACAACCTGCAGAAGAGATGGGCAAGATGGCAATGGATATGCTGTTGCGGATTATTGAAGGCGAACCACTCAGCCAAACAGAGTGTGTATTGCCAACAGAATTTATTATTCGCAAAAGTACAGCGCCAGTGAAGGTTTCTTAATCCTGCTTAGACACTCCATGGCGCTCAGACATCTAACCGCCTTGGTACTAACGCAATCATAAGAGATTCAGAAGACTCTTATGATTGCGTTGCAAGCAAAATGCGTGATGAAAAATAACCGAAACAAATGACTCGCAGAGATTTTTATTTCCCAGCCAAGGCTTCTGCCACTCCATAAAATGCCGGCTTCGGCGAATAATCATCATTAAATAATAGCGGCCATTCTTTTGCGGGTAGGCCTATGTAGTTATACCAACTTTCACCGTCAACCAATCCCCAAAATGTAATACCCGTACGCTGATTCTCTGGCACAACCTCTAAATAAGCTTGCACTATGCTTTTGTATCTCTCCTTTTGTTGCTGTGCATAAGTATCCGTTAAAACCAAAGTACTGTTGTAATTTACGGGTATATCTAACTCTGAAATTCTAATTTTATAACCGCGATCTGCAACTGCTTTGAAGGATCTTTTTATCTGATCAATCGATGGATTAAATAAATCCAAATGCATTTGAAACCCAACACCATCAACGGGAATATTTCTACTTTTAAAATCATCCAGCATAGCCAACATAAAATTTAACTTGGTTTGAGACAATTCAATGTTGTACTCGTTGTAATACAAGACCGCGTTTGGATCAGCTTTTCGAGCTGCTATAAACGCATTTTCAATATATTTTTTTCCAATACGCTGATAAAAAATTGACTGCCGATACCCAGAGGGTTCATTTTCATCAAGCGCTTCGTTTACAACATCCCAACTGCTTACTTTGCCCGCAAAATGAGTGCAAATCTGAGCAACGTGGTTGTCTAGCATTGTCGCCCAATCGCCTGTGTAGTTTTTCATCCACGCAGGAATTTGGGAATCCCAATGCCAAATGAGGGTGTGACCATGTAGCAACATATTATGATCAACTGCATATCCGTGTAACCTGTCTGCATCCGCGTAAAAAAATTCATTCTCGTTAGGGTGCAAGAAACTCATTTTCATAATGACGCCAGCCACCAAACTATTAAAATGCTTTTCAATGGTTGGCAATTGGCTAGGAAAGGTAAAAATACTTCTTTCTTGATCTGCGGCGCTTACCTCCATACCAATGGGGAAACTCGCTAAATCTTTGAGGGCTGGCACCGAACTCCAAGAGAAAGCCGATGACGATGCTTTGCTAGAGGATGCGACACTGGAGGTGGATACGCTTGAGCTATTTGATGAAACTGTAGTGGTTGGTGTAGAAGATGTACCTCCTCCGCCTCCGCCGCCACATGAACACAAGATAAAGAGTGGTAGCGATAAGCACACCATAAATACTTTTTTCATATTTTTTCCTTTGCCGTCCTTTTTCAATAATTATTTTTTAAAACACCATTTCACCCAGTAGCCAAAAAATAAGGTGCCTGTGTGTTAGGGGATCCTATCACCTATCACACGGGCACCATGAGAATTACTTCTGATAAACGCCATTGCAATGGTCAACCAACTCCACTGCCGCAACAATTAAATGATATAAAGTGCTCGCAGGCGCAACATCTACTACAACTTCATCATCAGCACCGCGCTGATCTACATAAGAACCGGGCGTGCTTGCACAAAGATAGTAGGTGAATAGATCCTCTACGCCTTTTATTGCAATCGCCTCTGCCTTGGGGTTGCCGGCACGAATTTGTACAAGACTCGCCTTAATTAATTCAGTAAGACCCCAGCAGCGCTTTTTCGGATCTATAACACGTCCATCGGGCGCGACAGCATCAAACAGCAAACCGGATTTATCCATTCCGATTAGCAAACCTTTTTCGTAAAGCGCCTTTGTGTAGTGCGTAACAGGGCGACCACTGCGACGGCTGTACCAATCCAACAGCCATACCCATTCCATCATATGACCAGGTTCAACCACCTCGCCTTTTGCATCGGCACATAGAGTCCAATCATCTTCGAAAAATTCAAAGAGAACTTGTTTCTCTGCATCAAAAAAACGGGTTTGAAAAAGTGCAAAAAGCTCACCTACACGCGCAAGCCACTTAGCATCGCCGGTGGCATCGTAGAGTGCGAGAAAAGCTTCGAATAAATGCATGTGCGGGTTTTGGCGGCGGCATGCGTATGGGTAATCGCCCTCAATCCAGCCGCCAAGGCTTGAGCCAAATTTTGCATCTAAATGCGCCACTAGTTTTTCTGCTTCAAGCAGCGCACTTTTATCACCACAAACACGATAAACCCATGCGTGAGCCAAAAGAAAAAATGCATGATCGTAAATATCTTGCTTGGTATCGATGACCTTATAGTTTTTGTCTAATAAATGGGTATAGCCACCGCCCGAGGTTGGATGTGCTGCATGCTGTTGCACGTAGGCTAAGAGGCGCTGCGCAACCGCCTTGCCCTCATCGCACCAGCCGCGATCTGCCGCCGCCGCAAAGAAAAACGCTTGTCGAGCCTGCACACGAACGCGCACGCTCGACTCAAAATCTACATCGCCATTGGGCAACAAACGCTCGTAATTAACGCCGTTTTCAGGGTTTAAACCGCGCGCTAACCAAAGTGGTATAGCATCGTTTTTAAGCCAATTTTCAAGGCGTTGAGCCTGAGCTTGAAGCGAGTTAGACATGAAATTTCCTTAAGCGAGGGTAAATCAATTAGGCGTGAACTATACCCAGAATGGGGTTCAATTTGAAATTATTCAGCAAACTGCGCCCACAAAAAACCCCGGCTAGCCGGGGTAAATAAAAAACAACAGCGGGCTAACACCAGTAGGTACACTCACTAGGAGTGCAAATCAGTAACTTCTAAACAATCAGGAAAGAAGTAACCGATTACCCATTGAATAACAGTTAAATCAATGAGCTGGTGACGGTATATTGCCAAACAATGTAACCGATTACAATAAAGATTGTAAAATTTATTCCGCTTTAGGCTGAAGTTCTCATTGTTGACATGGGTAATGACCGAAGCACCATGAACACAGCATCAGACAGCACACCGCAACCAATTACCCTAAAGCAAAAAATCCGATAGCCTTTCAGCTATCGGATTTTGGCAAAAGCGATTGATCGCTGCGTAGAGCAGCAACTATCTACTTAAAATTTACCGGCGCGCTGGTCTGCTTAATGCCGCCAACACCATTTACAATGGTTTCACCACGGGCGGTCAAATCAACTGCACTTTCTGAATTTGATAAATCCAGACCATCGCTGCCTTTCCATGTATTTGCAATCCAGCTGAAGGGAAGCGTTGAACTACCCCAAAATTTCGCCGTAGACGCACTCAATGCACTTTCACTCAAGCCACCTTGGGAATAGTCATACTTCACTTTATCGATCTCAGCTTGCGACTCGAATCCTATGGTCAGAATGGGTTTAGCATCTTCAATTTCAACATTACCCCAAATTTGGATGTCATCAATTTTAATAGTTCCTTTTACTGGGCCTCCAAATTGGAAACCAAAATGCTGCAGGGAGCCTTTTCTATTGAAGTTTGGCGTGAAGGCATTTTCTACTATTTCAATTTCAGTCCATTTACCTACTTGGAATTGGTCAATTTTCATTGCAGGGAATGAGTAGTGACTCCAGTTAGAATCTTGCATAAAGAAATTAAAGAAGAAATCAGTATTTCCAGCAAAAGACTCCGGAATAAATACCTTGGCCTTGATAGTGATTGGCCCAGTAAGATTGAGTTGCTTACTATTAATATCGCCCTTACCTATAGCAACATCCGCATCACCACTCACATTGGTATTACTCACTTCCATCACACCGTTTGCTACAACGGCTGACGCTTGCTTGTCCCAAATAACTGAAAAGGCTTCGTTATCGGTACCAAAGGTTGCACCTAATTGCTGCGCATTAATAATTTTAGTGTTTTTCTTGCTTGGATCATAAATCTCAATCCAATCGATCAACATGGGTTCTGCTTTTGCACCACCAAGACCATAGAACTGTATGCCAAAAGCATTTGCTGGACCCTTGGCGCCACTGAAATCAACGTTGAGCTTAACCGTTGCCCAAGTACCGGCGTAGCTTGCTAAAGAGCTAGAGGGGCCATCAATCCAACCCCAACCCGCATCTTTACCATAAATTTTCATTCCCAAGTTTGTGTCGCCACTGTATGTCGCGGGAACGAAAATACGCACAGCCACTTCTAGCGGTTTTGATAAGGGAATGTCATAAAACGAAGGAGCTTTCCAACCCTGTAAATTGATACCGCCATCGCCACCACCAGTAGGCGTAATGCTTAGCTTGCCATCGGCACTTGCAACATCGAAGGGACCCCAATCTTTATCCCATTCATCTGCACCAGTATCAAAACCTTTTTTGTAAACCGGTGGGATTCCGGGGTAAACCGTTAGGTTATCGATAATTAATGGCGCAGAAACATCTACCGGCTTACCGTTAGCCACAATTTCATAGCCAATTTTTTGCACGGCACCTAAATCGAAACCATCTTCAACATAGGCACCACTTTCTTTCAAAGCCGCCACGCTGGTTAATTTAAAACTCAATTTGTTCCAGGAATTGAATACTAAATTACTCGCTTGAGTCCATCCGGTATTTGCATAGCGACCTTGCGCATCTTTTAGATACAGCACAATACCCAGCTTGCCATTATCCGTGTAAGTTTTGGGTATGTAGACATCAGTTTTCAAACTACCACCGGTGAGAAACAGGGGAGAATCTAATGCGATCGAATAAGCCGCTTTATCACCCGACGTTTGCCACGGAATATTGAGCACGAGACCACCATCGCCAATGGCCTTTTTAATAATTCCGGCAATATCGATATCAAACGCATCCACACCTGTGCCGCCCATACCACTCATAACAATTGGCATATTCGTCTCGGACAGCTTAGTGATAGCAGTGCGAACACGATCATCTGTATTCCACGACTCACCGAAAGCATGAACAGAAAGAACAATATTACCTTTCTCGTCTGCGGCTTTTAATTCGCGTGAACGACCAGCAGTGAACGAGAAATAATCTTGCCCACAACCCGATGCATCAATAACCAGAGGCACTCTCAATCCAGCCTTACGGAATTGTCGAATAGCTAACTTGTGCGCTTCAATATAGTCACCGTAACCCACCGTATTTTCTGTGAACACACTTTTAGGGCCCCATTGATGCGCATAATTAATCATCAAGTGCGGCTGAAAACGATCTTGCGCAATTACCGACAACCAAGTATCTAACCACAGCTTATTCACTGCGCCATCTAATGCATCGGTATCATCTTTACAAGTCAAAGTGCTATCGACTAAGGTCAAGAGCGCTACCATGCCTTTGTCAGAAATCTCAACAAGTGCGCCTTCAAGCTCCTCTTTTTTCGTGGTTTTAGAAAGTTGCAAACGTACAACGTTAGAGCGTACATCTCTAATCGCCGTAATGTTTTTGAAACGATCAAACGGCTTAGCACCAAACTCAATGTTTGCTCCGCGCAAATAGACAACTTTTCCTTGCACATCTTTTAATTGCCAGCCATCACTTTTAATCACTAAAGCGCTATCAGAAGGACGCGGACGATCAGAGCCATCATCAACAACCGGTAATGGAATTAGTGGATCTGTACTGTCTTTGGCATTACCGGCGAGTCCGCCGCCTCCACCACAAGCTTGCAACAATAAAGCGCCCATAAGTAGCGCAAAATAACTTAATTTTTGTTTCATAATAACTCTCCAAACAGTTGGATTATTTTTGCCAGTTTCTACTGATTAATTCTTTTTTAAGCAGCGGCAATCATTAAAGTTTTAAGGTTACACCCAAAGTGTAACGGCGCTCTTGAACCCAAAGTGACTGGAATTGGTCGGTAACCTGAGCGTAGCTCTTACGGTTTTGACCGGTTAGATTCGTACCATTCAAACTGAACTCCACGTGTTCATTGAGCGTGTAGTTCGCAGAAAGATCGAGGTAACCTGTAGGCTCCAACCAATTCCCTAAATTGAGCGCGGCGGCATTGGTGTTCAATGCGACTCGACCTAGGTACTCTGGACTACGCCAGTTGTAAGCCATACGAAGATTTAAACCTTCATAGTCGTACCATAAAATTAAGTTTGCAGAATTTTCAGAGTTGGACGGCAAAGGCAAAGCATTGCCTTCGATATCAACACTATTTGATTTGCTTTTTGAATAGGTGTAGTTGAATTCCATACCGGTATGACTTAATACACTGGGTAAGAAATTAAACGGTTGCTTATAGCCCAGCTCTAAACCATAAAGATCAGAAGCGCCAACGTTGTTGGTTTTATAGATATTGGCTGAACGATTTCGATCAATACCATCGCCATCAGCGAAACGCTCTTGCACTTGTACTTGCTCTGTCGAGGTGCCGACTTGAATCAAAAATAATCCAACACCCAAAATGGAGTTTTCAGCAAAATACCATTCGGTTGAGGTGTTAAATATATTGGCTGACCATGGCTTAATATAGGGATTACCATCGTTATTACCACCACCCACACAGCTGACGGACTCGTTGCGCGTTTGACCACCACCCACTGCGATTTGAATAGGCTTGCCATTTTCATCTAACTTATCGCATTGCTGATACCACAACACCAAACCAGAACCGATGTTATTAAGATCGTTACGCGAAGTCGTTTTTGCAGCGCCAAAACGCACTACCAAATCGTCGCTTGGCATAAAATTAACGTTGACCGATGGAAGCACTTCAACAAAGGAGTGATTGATGGTTTCAGTTTCAGCAACAAACGCAATTTTTTGCCAATCGTCATAGCCAATAGAATTAAATTTATCCAATACATCTGGCACAACTGCACGCACAACTTCACGCTCAGTAGACACGATTTGCACGCCAATATTACCTTTGTATGGAATGCCCGCTATGCCATCCTCATCTTCAAAATTAAACTGAGTAAAAGCTGATGCCGTAGACTCAGTTACGTCATAGGTATAGCCAGGGTCAGCAACAGTTTTAGTGCCCGGATAAAGTTTATTTAAAAATGCTAATGGGTTATCCCATTCTTTAGGGTCTAAGGAGGACACGCCCGTTTCGAATCCTTTGATAGGACCAAAATCAGTGAATACAGCGGTATTGGCTGCAGAGAAACCATTGTCTACCAAGCCATTATCAAGCAATTTGGTCGGCTCTTGCGTGAATTCAAATTTGCGCCACTCTGGATATTTTTGCCAAATTTGATTACCGGAACGCAAACGATAACGTTTGTCTACAGGCACGCGCGGATCGTCCCAATTGGAGTAGCGAGCGGTTGGTGTTACATAATAAAATTTCGAATAGTCCGCTTGACGCTCGCCATATCGGAAACCGCCTTCAACTGATGTGATGAAACTATCTTCAAAGCTATATTTCGCATCCACACGCACAACATTCAAGGTGGCATTAGTATCACTACCATCTGCAAAGCCTTGATATTGCTTCAGGAGGCCGGCATCCGATAAGTCATCAGAAAAACCGAAGGAGGGAACATCTTTGCTGTAATCTACATTGACACTATAGATGTGCAAAGGGTCTTTACCCGCAATACCGTCTTCATCGACCCATAGCCAAGCAGGGGTTCCTTGTTGGAATACAGCTTTTCGATAATGCTTTTCAGCTTCAGCATAAACGTAACGAACACTTGCATCGAAATTATCACCATTGGTGTATTTCAACTGTAAGTTAGTGTTTAAAGCACCGGTGCGATTACTCTCATTGGTTGATGTGGTTTGGAAATCAGCAGCATCTACCTTCGCTGTTCTTAGTGAGTGCAGACTGCGATTTTGCGTCTGACCATTAGCATCCACATAACTGAAGTCAATTGACTTACCAAAGGTACTGCCAGGCAATAACACGTTGTACAGTTGTTCATCGTAGCCAATAACAGCATCATTGGTCCCCGCTCTCGGAGCTCTTACGCCATTGACTTCGTAATAGTTGGGGTTGGTCCCCGCATTAAAACCAACACTGACTCCGCGATCATATTGCGCCATGCTGGTATAAAACACGTCGCCACGCAGAGTAAAGCCTTCTGCAATTTCAGATTCGAACGTGAATGAACCGCCTTCACGCTCGCGATCCATATAATTACTTTTCGCACCAAACGACTCTGGCGTTAAATACCAATCATTCACCTTGTCGCCATCACCATCGAAATCCAACGGATCGCGAGGCGTGCCGCCACGCTTATCTAAAAATGCCAAACGTGCATTTTCATACATAGAGTAGTTGGCATTGTGAGTTGTTGAGGAGAAGGCTGATGCGGTAAACGCGAACACATCATCAAAATTATTGCCCAAGAACACACTGATATTACGGTCAGGAGTGCGATTACCTTGAGTGCCATCGGCCTTGGTTTCTTTATTAGAAAGGTCACCTTGCGAACCTTCTATGCGCGCCTTGGCCAGCCACTTATGCAATGACAGTGGACTCAAGGTTTTTAGATCAACAACGCCTGAAATTCCTCCCGCTAACTGAGATGCTGATTGCGATTTATAAACATCCACTGCCGAAATTAAGCCTGCAGGAACATCTGAATAGTTAGCGCCAACCCCGGTAATCGTCCACGGACTTAAGAATTGTTCTCCGTTCAGGGTAGTCAATACTTGCGGCATACCGCGCACGTTCAATGAAGTACCCTCGTTAGCCTCGCGGGTAATTTGAACGCCTGTTACACGCTGCAAAGAGTCAGTGATAGTCGTATCTGGCAACTTGCCAATGTCTTCCGCGACGATTGAATCAACGATATTCGCGTTATTGCGCTTGGCATCAATTGCTTTTGCTTGTGAGGCGCGAACCCCTTTGATGATGATTTCGTCAACCGCGTCATCGGCAGCTGGCGCTTGTTCTTGCGCATAGGCTGCAACACCCCAAAGAGCACTGCTGATAGCGAGAACTAGAGCCTTCTTTCTATTGTTTTGGATCATATTGAGCTTCCTCGTTTTATTTTTTTGTATCTTTTGTGTGAGTCGTATACGGCGATTTGCTGCACCCTAAAGACCCGCATCAGGGAGATAGGTACGGTCCGTGGGGAGCGTGTTTAAGGCGACTCATCTTCTTAGGTTTTGGAGCTGGTTTTTTGTAGAGCTTCTTTCTTGTTGAAAATCCAGCACAGTGAATGCTGTTAAACTGAAAACACAAAAAAGCTAACACATTGATTTATTTATATTTTTAATTGAATTTTTTACTTCATCTCGGCTCGCCAAGGCTTTTAAAAGAGCTTTGCTTTAGGCGAAATCAATATTTTTCACTGGTGTATTCTATTGGTAACCGGTTACTTTAATGATAAAACTAAGCCATAACTGAGCCGATGCCCATAATCCAACAAAATGTAATCGTTTACAACAGGATTTACAGTAAAT
>CAZZEV010000010.1:16554-21809 GCA_964653305.1 uncultured Cellvibrionaceae bacterium
GGCCAGTGCTGTTTCTATGGCTTTTTTGAGGGTGCTCGAATCAGGATCGGTCATGCTACCAAAATGTTGGATAACCTTGCCGTCTTTGCCAAGTAAATATTTATTGAAGTTCCATTTGGGCGCACCTGATTCTGCACCTAAATATTTAAAAAGCGTGTTGGCCTCATCACCACGCACATGTGTTGGGGCCATCATAGTGAAAGTCACACCAAAGTTGACGAAGCAAATACCCGCCGCTTTTTCTTCGTCGCTATCTTCTTGTTTAAAGTCATCGCTGGCAAAACCCACGACCACTAAACCTTTGTCTTTATATTGCTTGTGCAGCGCTTCCAAGCCTTTGAATTGCTTGGTAAACCCGCAGTGGCTTGCTGTGTTTACTACCAAGGTCACCTTATTTTCTACCAATTTACACAGGTCAACGGAATCTTTTGAGTGCAGTTTGCGGTATTCACCTTGCAAATGCGGGTCGCAGGCTGCGAATGCGGTAGAGGTTAGCCCCATGACCATAGCTCCTAAAAAAATACTGATGGACTTCATAACAGTTCCCCAAGGGTAAAGCCGGTAGGCAGATTAAACAGTGTACCGGAAAATAAAAAACCGCGTTTGATACGCGGCTGTTTGTTAATTAGATGACGGCGGGTGTTAACCACAGCTGGGCTAGCATTAGAACCAAAAGGATAGGTAAAAACGAATGACATCTGCATCCAATTTATACAAAGGCTCTTCACCTACTTTATAACCTGCGCTAGGAGCTTTTTTACCCGAAAAATTTGCGTAATCGCGGAAATCCTCGTAATCAATTTGCATATGATCCCAGTAAAGGTTCGCGGTACTTTTTTCTATGCCGGGCAGAACCCACGGAAATTTATAGGTGAGGCCAACGCCAAGGGTGTTAGATGAAAAAGCGCTTAGCTCTTTGTCCCGCGCCATAAAGTTTTGCGCATCCTTGTAGGGAAATAAATCGCTGTAAAAATCTGCTTCCGTCTGGCTGTAGACTCGGTATTTTAATTCAAGTAATAAATCTTTTTTGAAGTCATGAATATATCGTACTTCGGCGTTGCTGGCGGTAACACCCCAACTATCTGTAAAGCGACGAACATCGGCGCGAATAGATGCAGAATAGGGTAAATGGTAGATCGCTCGTAAACTCACAGCATCTGTATTGTGCGTTAATGGATATTTTTCCGGCAGTAACGCGCGCGCACCATTAAGTAAATAAGAGTAGCTGCGATAGGGGTTGTTTAGGCAAGTTTCGCCTTCTGCCATATCGATACAGGCTTCTGTCGTTGATTCAAGACTTAATTCTGCAATTATATTTTTAGTAACAATTTGTGACAGATTAAATCGATAAGCACGACGATCTTTATCTAATTGAAAACTGGGATCGGGTACGCCTTTAATATT
This sequence comes from uncultured Cellvibrionaceae bacterium, assembly GCA_964653305.1. GTDB lineage: Bacteria > Pseudomonadota > Gammaproteobacteria > Pseudomonadales > Cellvibrionaceae > Cellvibrio. Next base: position 17,959 of record CAZZEV010000010.1, read on the forward strand.
GCGGCCCACAACATCTTGTCCAAAAGAAAACCCAAAATTCAAGGTAGTTAAATCACCAAAAAATGTTTGGCTCACCCCAAGATTGTACGTCTTAGCTTGGTAGTCATTTTCATCGCTAGTGGTGTAACCCAAATTGAAACTGGTGCGATCAAACATGTAATCCACACCGACGGATTTTTGCTTGCGCTCTTCGCTGTAGCGACTTGCCGATGCCAACACATCAATAGACGCACTGCTCACCATATCCACATAATAATTTGCAGACACAGAAACTTTAGTGCCAATATTTTTGCGCACTAATACAGAAGGACCAGATACTTTTATACCGCCGCCTTCATATTGATGCTCTAAAACATCCACACGCTCGTCGGGCAAAACAGCAGCAACTACTGGCAGACAAACAATAACCAAACACGCTGCAATTAAAATCCGCATACGCACCAAAATTAACCCGCTGGCATTAATTACAACCACAACCGCCTCCTGAACCACCGTCTGCACCCTTGGCGCCTTCGCGCGCATCGTGCACGTGCGAGAGATAGGCATCTGACACGGGGTCGCGACTAAAACTCATAATCGGGTCTGCGATATTTTGGCGTTCATAGGGTTTTACCCAAGGTTTAACTCTGCTACAGGATGAGCATAAAAGGGTGCATAGAGCGAGGGTAATTAACACCACCTTGGTTGAGATCATTCGCTGACAAGCTCCATAATGTACTTAGCGTATTTTTTTTCATCGCCAGCAAGATAGCCTTTGTGGATGTAACGAATCTGACCCTTTTTATCAATCACAACGCTAAAGGGCATGCCTTCTACTTTATACAACTCACTGAGTTTTGACTCAGGGTCAAATAAAATGGGATAGTTCACTTTGATTTTTTCTAATACATTTTTTGCGTCAGCTGTGTCCGCGTCTACGTTAATACCGTAAAGCACAAAACCCATTTTGCCGTATTTTTTACTCATCGCATCCAACAATGGCATTTCTTCACGACATGGACCGCACCATGAGGCCCAAAAGTTCAACATGACGACTTGGCCGCGCTGTTCTGCCAAACGGATATTTTCACCGGTTGAACTTTTAAGCGTAAAGTCTGGCGCCATTTCCGCGGCGAATACTGCAGTGCTGCAAAAAACTAAGGCGGCAACGGCTAGTTTTTTAACGCTTGAAAACATTGACATAAAAACCTCTTTTAAAATTTGCTTCAACTTTTGCTTGTCAAATTAGAAAAATATCGAAATGCCCAAGCGTGATTCTGGGTTGTTAATTTTTTTCGCCACACCAAATAACTCATGCTCAAAAGAATAATTGCGCATGCTTAAATCCAACATCAACCAATCGGTGGCGTAAAATTTGAAACCTGCACCTAGGTTGTAGGTAAAATAATTTTTGTCGGCAAAGTTCGTATTACCCGCACCCGCAACCAAATATACGCTGGTATTAAAATGCCATTTTTCAGACAGATAAACTTGTCCCGGTAAGAAGTCGTAGCCAAGAGAGATATTGTAGTAGCTGAGATCGCGTTGATCTTTGGTTAAGAGCTCAACACCCCCGCTCAACAATTCATAACTGGTTTTCTCGGTTTTGCTAGTACCGTAATTAACTTGGGCAAAAAAATCTTCAGTGATGTGATAACTAAAGCTAACGCCCGCAACCATATTGCTGCCAAAGTCTTCCACATTAAGTACGCCGGTGTACAAACCCACTTCAAAATCTTCTGAGTCCAAGTCGGCTTCTTTAATATGGCGGCGCTCTATATCAGGCGTAATAATTTTGCCTAATTCACCATCGTTATTTTTTTCTTTTTCATCTGCCGCAGAAACTGACGCGCTGTAGCAAGTGAGCGCACTCAACAAACTTGCTGCTAAAAGAATATGTTGAAACCGAGTTTCCATTCATTAACCTCTTGGTTTGTGTTGCGGCTGGTGAGCACGTAATCGTTGGCATATTCCGCGCGCAAAAAGAAGCGACCCGTAATATGTATGTAAGCCCCTATACTGGCCTGCAGCAATTGATCTTCACGATCTTCGGCTTGCACGAGTGTGGTACTGGGCATAGTTTTTAATGTGCCAGCACCAATCCCAATAAAAGGTGAAATGCGCAAGTCAGGAAAAGGCTGGTGCAAAATTGCAAACGCAAGAATCTGACTGTCAGAATACTGCCCAGTGTTTTGCGCCAAGCGAACTTCAGCAGATAAATTTTTGGTAAATCTATAGCCCAAATTGACATTAAAAGATTGCGCACCATCAAAATCGCCAAAGGCAGTACCTAACTCAAAGCGATCCGTTAAATAATCTGCTTGTTTAGAATCTGCAAATTCCGGCGCTATGCCATCTGGCCCTAATGTTAATAAAACATCTTTTCGCTTTATCCAACCTTCAATGCCGCGTGTCGTTTTTATTTTTATCCAATCCGTGTGCATTTTTAACAACGTAATTGTTTCGCCGCGTTCAACCACATGAAAAATGGGATAACCGCGACCTGGGGCGTTGTGCACGTTAATAAATGCATCATTGACTGTAACTTCAATAGGCGCGTCTTTCTCAAACCAATCCAGCGACCAGAAATCAGCTGCTGATACGTTAACACTGCCCAGAAGTGACGCAAAGCCGAGCACATAAATTCCCAAGCCTAGGCTGCGTTTGCATTTCGCTATTGTTATTTTCAAAAGTCGAGTCATTAAGGGCCGTTTCATCAAAAGTTACGGTCTAATCGTATCGAATGCGTTGTTATAGTACCTACCACCTATATCCAACCACTCCGCCAATAATTTTAATTCGCTGGTATTTAACAGGCCGCGATGATCAACAGTGTCTGTTGCCGCATTAAAATTTGCAAACTTATTAAAGAATCTTGCGCTACCGCGCGCACTGCCGGGATTCATGCTGGCACCTATACCAATCGTCGTGGTTCGCGGTGTTGGGTTATTCATCGCATCCAGCAAAACGGCATCCGTAATTGGGTCTTGTTCAAAAGGACAGTTAGCCACACCAGTGCATGTCGGCAAGCCATTAGTATCCAACACAATGACGCACTGGGGTATATCGGCGTATCTATCCACGGGCGATAACTCACACACGGGGATTTGTGTGGTTAGCACATCATTCACATCCAAAATTTGCTTTTGAGTGGTGGCGGTCAGCTCAGTATAGGAGAGCATGGGTTGGTTGTTAGCGCCTTTAGTAGCTAACAATTCAAGCTGGCCATCGGGAATTTTAGACAGCGGATTACCACCCGCATCGGTCGAGGTATGGCAGGCCACACAAGTGCCGTCGGCCAAGCCATTCACGCCCGCACGGGGTCGCTCCCAAAAAGATTGAATGTGGTTTTCATAGTTGATCACTACGCGACAAATGCTTTCCCACTTATCGGCTTCTGTGCACTGTTCGGCTGTTGGCATGTGAATATCAGTAGCGACTGGCGCCAAATTTTTGTATCTGTAGGCAAAACTAGGGGTTTTTGTTCGCACGGCAGGATCAGTCCATTCATCGTCGAACACCAAATCCACCGCTGGCGCACGCAGGTTGGTTCCGAGGGATTTATTGCTGAAAGGTGCGCAGGTACTGGCATCTCCCGCGATTAAACAGAAAGTTGTATTACTGGCAAATTCCGCCATGGTTTCACCCGATTTGGGTGCAGCTGGCGTGCCCAAGGCGTCAAACCTAATGCTATTGGCAAAAGCGGCTGTGGTCGCGCCCTTGTTGATACTGGGCAATTCTGCATCGCTTCGGCCATGACCCATGTTGACACTCACCGCATTATGGCAGCCATTGCATTCGCGTACTTCACCGGGGCGTACCTGCAGCCAATTGCGGTGCAAAGCACCTATGCGCTTGCCATCTTTGTCCAG